>JBDTSU010000142.1:0-8987 GCA_039930965.1 Betaproteobacteria bacterium | reverse complement strand
CGTCAAGCAGTTTCAAATCCTGTTTGTCCCATTGCCGGCCTTCAAATAAATCCGACCGCCGCGCCAGCGAGCGCGCCAATGCCTGTTTGCGCCGCCAGCGTTCAATCCTGGCGTGGTCCCCGCTCATCAATACGGGGGGCACTGCCGTGTCGTTCCAGGTTTCCGGCCGCGTGTAGTGCGGATGATCCAGCAAACCCTCGCGGGCCGGCGAGAACGAATCCTCCACCGCCGATTGTCCATCGCCCAGCACGCCGGGCAACAACCTTACCATCGCATCGATTAGCACCATCGCCGCCAGTTCACCGCCCGACAGCACGTAATCGCCAATAGACACTTCTAGATCCACGCGCGCATCGATCAGTCGCTCGTCAATCCCTTCATACCGTCCGCACAAAATAATCAGGCCGTCCTCTTTTGCCAGTGCGCGGATACCTGCATCTGCGATGGGCTTGGCTTGCGGCGTGACATAAATCACTTTCGGTTTGGCTACACCTTGCACTACTTGTCCTTGTCGGGCCGCATCAATTGCCGCATTCAAGGGTTCCGCCATCATCACCATCCCTGGTCCGCCGCCGTACGGGCGGTCGTCGATGGTCTTGTACACGTTTACCGCAAATTCACGCGGGTTCCAGCAGGTAAGTGCCCACGCCTTTTCATCCAATCCGCGACGCGTAACGCCGAAATCGGCAATCGCATCGAACATTTCGGGAAAAAGGGTAATGACACTGTATTGCTTCGTACCCTGCGGCGTCACTGATATTCCCCACTCCAGTTGACCGTAATCACCTTCGCTTCACGGTCCACCTGCACGATCACTTCATCGATGAAGGGAATCAAAGTTTCTTCTGATCCGGACTTCACCACCAGCACATCATTCGCACCGGTTTCCATCAGCGTTTCGACCCTGCCGAGCGTCGCGCCGGCAGAATTCACCACCGCGCAGCCAATCAGGTCAAACCAGAATACTTCGCCTTCATTGGTCTCCGACAGCGCATCGCGCGGAATGCCGATCTCGCGTTTCACCAGCTTTTCCGCCGCCGTCCGGTCATCGCAACCTTTGAGCTTGGCGAAGACGCCTTTGGTGTTCACCGCAAATTCTTCAAGCTCAAACTCTTCCCAGGCCGCATTGGCCACCGCCGGCGCTTTCAGCAGCCAAGACGCGTAGGCGTCGAGACTGTCGGGCGTCTGGGTGAAGCTCTGGAGCTTTAACCAACCTTTGATGCCGAACGGCGCGCCGACGCGCGCCATGACCACGATGTCTTCGGCAGCGGCGGAATTACTTGACGGTTTTTTTGCCACGTCTGACCAGCTTCATCACGGCGTCCGAGGCTTGCGCGCCTTTGGTTTGCCAGTAGGTCAGGCGATCCATGGCGATGCGGAATCCTTCTTCGGATTCGGCGGCCAGCGGGTTGTAGAAGCCGATGCGCTCGATGAAGCGGCCGTCGCGTGCATCACGCGAATCCGCAACCACGACGTTATAGAAAGGACGATTCTTCGCGCCACCGCGCGCCATGCGAATAACTACCATGTATTTCTCCTGTTTGGCTTTCGCCGGTTAAACACCCCGTTGACAACGGGGAACGGGCCGGTTGCGAACCGGTAACGCCACGCTTCACGACGGACACGCGGGAAAGCCTTGAATTATAAGCGGAAAGCGATTCGCGGTGCAAGGGTTCGCCGCGCGCATTCGATAGGACACCAGCCCAAAGCCCAAAATGGTGCACAAACGTCCAATCCTGGCTTTCGTCGGGGGAATGCGTGTCCCTGCGGCTCAGTCTCCCTATGAGGGGCCACTGACGCGGCTAACGGATGCGTTTTGCGAAAATGACCAGTGTTTGCTGTTCGTGTCTGACTTCATCGAAACCCAGCCATCCGGCACGTTCAAACATGTTGACCGCGGTGCCGGTCGCCGCATACAGCTTGGGCACGCCGAGCCGAGCGGCATGCAATTCGGCCGCTGCCAGCAACTCGCCGGCAATCCTTTTTCCGCGCCAGGGGAGGTCGACATACAAACCGCGCAACCAGGGGCCGGCGTGCGGATAGGGCTCGAACGGATCGGCGCGCAGTGAACACACCCCGGCAACCTGTCCGGCCGGCACGAATGCCACCAATCCGAGTGGCAGCGCGTCACGATTGGCAACATTCGCCAGGTCCGCTGCGATTTCCTCGACCGGCGTGTCGCCGAACCACGTTGACCATTCGGCCCGATACCAGCCGGCAAGCGTGGGAATGACGTTGGGAAAATCCGCCAGCAGCCGGACGTCAACCATGTGTGGTGTTGCGCAGTATGTCGATCACACGACGTGCCGTTACCAGCAACTTCTCATCCTGATGGCGCGCGCCGATCAGTTGCAGGCCCAGCGGCATGCGACTCTTGTTGCGATACACGGGAATATTCACGGCGGGTTGCTGCAGCAATGAGTTTGTCCGGCTGAAAATGGGATCGCCGGTAGACTCAAGTCCTTTCGGCGCAGCACCCGGGGCGGCCGGCATCAGCCAGGCGTCACATTCACCCAGCAGCATGTCGGCCTGCTTGCGCAATCCGCTGGCGCGTTCGAGGGCCGTCATGTATTCGGCGCTGCTGATGGATCGTCCTTCCTCGATCATGGCGACCAGTCTTGCGCTGAGCAGATTTCGATAGCTGCCGTATTCGATCGAATAGTGGCGCGCCATCTCGGATAACTGAACTACTTGCTGGATAGCGGGTGCATCGTCAAATATGGCCGGCAGCCGGACTTCCTTCACGCGCGCGTTGCCTGCCGCAAGCGCATCGGCCGCTTCGGCAATGGCGACGGACATTTCCACATCGGCGTGGTCCATGAGGTTGGTGATGATCGTGATTCTCAACGGTTTGTCGCTTGGCGCCTCGGCCACCGTTGCCCGCGCGCCGGTCATCGCAGCGTGCCATTTGATGGCGTGGTCGATCGTGCGCGAAAAGACGCCCACCGTGTCAAGTGTGTCGGACTGCATCTTCACGCCGGCGCGGGGGACCAGCCCAAATGTCGGTTTGAAACCGACGATCCCGCAATAGGCAGCCGGCCGGATTACCGAGCCCGCGGTTTGCGTGCCGATGGCGATGGGGACCATTCCCGAGGCGACGGCGGCGGCGGAACCCGATGAAGACCCGCCGGGCGTGTGCGCCAGGTTTTGTGGGTTGCGGGTCCTCGCGGGCTGAAAGGTGGCCAGTTCGGTGGTGGTCGTCTTGCCGACGACAATGGCACCGGCCGCCTTGGCCAGCGCCACACAGGCGGCGTCCATACGCGCCATGTTTTGCGCATAGATGGGAGAACCGCAACGCGTGGGCATGCCGGCAACGTCAATGATGTCCTTTACCCCCATCGCCATGCCGTGCAAGGGTCCCTGGATGGTGACCCGATCCAGTTCGCGCGCCCGGTTCAAAGAGCCGATGGAATCGACATACTCCCAGGCGCCGACGCCCGCATCGAGCATGTCGATCTGCGCGAGGCAGTCCTGAATCTGGAATTCGCATTCGCCGATCATGCGCCGGTCCGATGTCTGCCGTGCCAGGCGTTGGCCTTGGTGGGCACTAGCGCATGCCCGGCATCATGCCCTTCATGCCCTTCATCATCTTGGCCAGTCCGCCACCCTTCATCATCTTCATCATCTTTTGCATTTGCTCGAACTGGGTGATGATCCGATTCACTTCCTGCACGCTGACGCCCGCGCCTGCCGCGATGCGTCGCTTGCGCGAGGCCTTGATCAGCTCGGGCTTGCGGCGCTCGAGCGGGGTCATGGAATTGATGACGCCCTCGGTCCTGCGCATTTGCTTTTCCTGCAGGTCCGGCGCGCTTTGTGCCGCCTGGGAGAGTTGCGCCGGCAGCTTGTCCATGAGCGCGGACATTCCGCCCATCTTGCGCATCTGCTGAAGCTGGCCCTTGAAGTCGTCGAAATCGAAGTCTTTGCCTTTCCTGAATTTTTCCGCGAGCTTCTTCGCCTGGTCCTGGTCGACATTCTTTTGAACGTCCTCAATGAGCGAGAGAACGTCGCCCATGCCAAGGACACGCGATGCCATCCGCTCGGCGTGAAAAACTTCCAGGCCATCCATCTTTTCTGAAACACCGGCAAACTTGATCGGCTTGCCGGTGATTTGGCGGACAGAGAGCGCGGCGCCACCGCGCGAATCGCCATCCAGTTTGGTGAGAATTACACCGGTCAGCGGCAGCGCGTCGTTGAACGCCCGGGCGACATTGACCGCATCCTGGCCTTGCATGGCATCGACCGTGAACAGGGTCTCGACCGGGTCCAGTGCATCGTGCACCGCCTTGATTTCCGCCATCATCGCCTCATCGATCGCCAGCCGTCCGGCGGTATCGACAATCAGCACGTCGTGAAAATGTGTTTTGGCCCATTGCTTCGCCGCCACGGCAATATCGACGGGCTTTTGCGAAATATCGCTCGCGAAGAAATCTACCCCCACTTGTGCAGCCAGTACCTTCAATTGCTCGATGGCCGCGGGGCGATAGACGTCAACACTCGTGACAAGGACTTTTTTTCGGTGCAGTTCCTTGAGGAATTTGGCGAGTTTTCCGGCGCTGGTGGTCTTGCCGGCACCTTGCAGGCCTGCCATCAGGATGATCGCAGGGGGAGTCGTATTGAGATTCAGCGGAAGCGAATGGAGAGCGGGAACCTTGCGGGGGGCGCCGGGTTGGTCCGGGGCGTCGCCGCTCATCAGGGAAATCAGTTCGCGGTGAACGACGCCGACAAACGCCTGCCCGGGGGAAAGGCTTTGCATCACCTCCGCACCGAGCGCCTTTTCCTTGATGCGGGCGACGAATTCCTTGACCACCGGCAGGCCCACATCTGCCTCAAGCAGGGCCATGCGGACATCGCGCAAGACGTCGGCGATGTTTTCTTCGGTAAATCGTGACTGGCCGCGAAGTGTCTTGACGATGCCGGCAAGGCGATTGGTCAGGTTATCAAGCATGTCTTTTCTGGAGGTGAGGGCGGGCGATTGCGCGGACTCGCTTGCCGCGAAGGGAAAATTGAATGGTGTAAACTCGACCTTCTGTTTTCAATGACAAGCCGCGTCATACATGCCGAGTTTCGATCTGCATTTTACCACCGCCGTTTTCTACGCCCTGACCGCATTGGTGGCGTGGGTACCCGCTGCCTCACCCGCCAATTCACCTGCCGCTCCTCAGTTGGTCGTCAGGCTCGCGCTGATGCGCGCTGCGCTGGTGGTTGGGTTGCTCTGTCACGGTGTCGCACTCGGCTACTCGCTGTTCGGCGGTGACGGACTCAACATCGGCTTCTCGCACGCCATCTCGCTGATCATCTGGCTGGTGATGGGCGTGTATTTCCTGATTGGCTTTGACAACCAATTATTGCGGCTGGCGGCGCTCTACCTCGCGCCCATTGCCGCCGCGGCCACATTGTTGCCGGCCTTTCTTCCCGCCCAGCGAATCGTCCATTATGCGGGCTTCGCCTTCAAGCTGCATTTTGTCGTTGCCATCCTGGCCTATGCGTTGTTTACGGTTGCCGCCCTGCATGCGCTGCTGATGTTGTTCCTCGAGAAGCGCCTTCATGAAGGCGCCATGCCGCAGGAATTGCAGGGGATGCCCCCGCTTCTAAGAATTGAAAGGCTGTTGTTCCAGTTGCTGGGTATCGCGTTCCTGCTGCTGACGGCGACCCTGGTCAGCGGCGTGTTCTTTTCGGAATCCCTGTTCGGAAAAGCCTTTCAGCTTTCGCACAAGACGGTGTTTGCGGTCTTCTCATGGCTTATTTTCGGCGGGCTTCTGTTTGGCCACTGGAAGTTTGGCTGGCGCGGCAAGGTCGCGGTGCGCTGGACGCTGATCGGCTTCCTGTTGTTGCTGCTCTCTTACGTGGGCAGCAAGTTTGTGCTGGAAATCATCCTTCACCGGATATGACCGCGCAAACTGTATCGCTTCAAATCCTTGGCAGATTCACCGTGAACCGTGCACCGATGCCATGGTTCGCACGCCTTTGCGAAATTTCCCCGGGGCTCCCGGTTGGCGCAGCCTGAATGACCGACAACGTTCCCATCCTGTGGCTGTTTGGCGCCCTCGCCGCACTGCTGCTCCTTTCGGGCTTCTTCTCCATGTCCGAAACCTGCATGATGTCGTTGAATCGTTACCGGTTGCGGCACCTGATCAAGCAGGGCTCACGCGGCGCGCGCTACGCGGGTGCCCTGCTCGAAAAAACCGAGGAAATGCTGTCCTTCATCCTCGCCGGTAATACTGTCCTGAACGCGGCAACGACCATTCTGGTCGCCGAGATTTGCCGCCGCCTGTTTGGCGAAGGCGAATACGTGCTGGCGATCGCGACGACGGCGGCTTCGCTTTCAATACTCATATTCGCGGAAATTCTGCCGAAAGTTTTTGGTGCCCGCTTTTCCGAGAAGATCGCCCTGGTCGCGAGCTATGTGCTGTATGCGCTGGTCAATTTCATCCTGATCCGCGTCGTCATGTGGTTCATCAATGCGATCGTCAAGTCGATACTCTCAATGTTGCACATCCGGCCCGCGGTGGAGGGGGTGCATCAGTTATCGATGGAGGAGATGCGCACGCTGGTGCTCGAAGGCGGCCAGTTCATTCCCAAGAAGCACCAAAATATCATGGTGAATCTCTTCGACCTGGAAAGCATGACGGTCGACGATACGATGACGCCGCGCGCGCTGATCGAGGGCGTGGACATCAATGACAAGATCGACGATATCCGCAACAGCCTCGCCACCGCGCACCATACGCGCGTGGTCGTTTGCGAGGGTGATTTGTCCAACGTGATCGGCCTCGTGCACGTACGCAAGGTGCTGAATGTTTCCCGCAAGGAACCGCTTGAAAAGGAGACACTGCGCGAGATCATGCGCGAGCCGTATTTCATCCCCGAGGGTACGCCGCTGCTGCACCAGTTGACGCAATTCCAGGAAAATCAGCGACGCATGGCGTTGGTGGTCGATGAGTACGGTGAAATTCAGGGGCTGGTCACGCTGCAGGACATTCTGGAAGAGATCGTCGGTGAATTCACCAGTCAGTCACCGATGAATACGGGGCTTTACCGCAAGCAGGATGATGGCAGCGTCATTGTTGAGGGATCTTGCCCATTGCGCGTGCTGAATCGAAAGCTGGGCTTCAATTTCCCGCTGGATGGCCCCAAGACCATCAACGGGCTATTGTTGGAACATCTGGAGGACATCCCGGAGCCGGGCGTCGCGCTGAAAATCGCTGACTACCCGATTGAAATCCTTCAGGTACAAGACACGATGGTCAAGGTGGTGCGCCTGATACCACCCAAATTGGTGGCATAACGTAATCGCGAGAAACGCCGCGACGGTGGCGCGCGCTACGATTTTGTGGTCGCCATGGCCTTGATGAGGTTTTCCCATTCCGGTACCGGAATTCGTGCTACCGGCGCCGTGCCGCCCTTGCCGTCAGGCTGATAAACGATGATCTCGGCTTCCTGGACACCGCTCATGATGCGCTCTTCAGCCCGCTGGCTGCCGTGAGTGTGTGAAACCAGCAAATTATTCTTGCCCTTGGCGGGAGTCTCGGCGAGACGCTTGAACCTGGCGGCATTGACATCAAAGCCAACTCGCTGGCCAATTTGATGGTTAATGTCCTCCGTCACTTCCACCGGACCCAGCCCCAACATGTGGCCAGTTTCGCGCGTGCGGCAAAACTGCGCGGTCAATACCTGATCCACCGGGATTTTCAGGTCTTTGAGCGCGGTGCCCACTTTTCGCGCTTGTTCCCGCCCGGTATCAGACATGTTGCGCTGGATCGCACAGTTTTCCCACCAGAATGGCGTTTGCAGCAAGTTGCCATCCTGGCCGACGGTTGATTGGGCGTGCCGCATGTATAAATTGAATCCGCCACGCCGCAGGGCCTGCACAAGGGGCACTCCCTTGAGTTCCTTTTCCGGGGGCAATCAGGACCTGGCTCGGTGTGGGCGGAACGGCCGGTGCGACCTGCGGACTTCCCGCCAGGTTTTGGGCAAGCAATGCGTTGATTTGATCCTGCACCATCTGCTTGCCGATCCATTGCCACTGTCCCGGAGACACGCTGGTCAGGTAGTGAAAGCGACCATTTCCCTCAGCCTTGAATATGGCAACGTTGCCTTCCGGCAAGTAGTTCAGGGCAGGATGCACGATTTTCGGCGGAAGCGAATGTCCGACAAGGACACGATTGACCTTGGGCGGCATAACGTCGGACAACAACGCCTGTATGCCGGCGGCATATTTGCCAAGGGTTGCTGCCTGTATGTCCGGGAGCGCGCTGACATCGTTCAATGCCGGAGAACGCCTTGCCGGAATCAGCCCAAAATGGGCTGCGGTATCCGCCGCCCGGCAGAACTCGCTCGTATGGACTGCATAAACGCTGATTCGTTGTCGTACCAGCGCCTCGGCAAAAGCGCGCACCCGTGGCTGTGCTTCCGGTGCCAGGCGTTGCGTAGACTGGCAATCCTGCCACCATGCGCCTGGTCCGCGCTGATCGGTGGTTGAGGGCAAAACAACACCATGCCGCAGAAAGAGGACATAGCCGCCATTGCGCAGTTCCCTCACCAAACCATCAAAAAGGGCATATGGCTCATCGTGGACGACCAAGCTGGCAGTGTTCGCAGTTTGAACGGTCGATGGTGCCGACGCACTGCCAATGTTAGCGCCCACTGTCTGTGAATTGGCCAGCTGCATTGATAATGCGAAGGGAATACCCAAGAACAGCGCAATGAAGAATTGTCGGGACAAGTTTTCTTTCACGTGCCGCGCACTCCCTTCGAACCAAGAAGTTGATTAGCGGCCGATTTTAGCGCAATACGATCTATCTGCCAGCCAAACGAATGTCGGTTCCTGCCAGTGCCGGCGAAAATCACGGCAACTTTCGCGGCTTACCAAATGCTCGTTGGCTTTTGGCCCTGTTTGACCTTTTGCCCAAAAATCTGGATAATGCCGGGTTCTGTGGAGGGGTGCCCGAGTGGCTAAAGGGGGCAGACTGTAAATCTGTTGGCTTACG
>JBDTSU010000141.1:0-9031 GCA_039930965.1 Betaproteobacteria bacterium | reverse complement strand
GCCGTTTTGCCGGCCGCGCCATGTTGCGCCCGATGTTCATCGCGCTGCAGGATGCCATCACGCGGACCGCCGTCGGGGCTGCCCGCACCTCGCTGCGACTGAGTTCGGTGTCTTCGCAGACCCGGCAGAGCAACGTCGCGCTTGCCGACATGTTGCGCACGGCAAGCCGGTTGAACGACGACATGAAACAGATTTCCGCCGCGTCGCAGCATACCGATGAGGCGGCGCGCGAGATGAATCAAGTCGCCTCGGAAGGCCAGGCCCTGAGCGTGCAGGGCGTGAAGTCAACCGCGCAATTGCAGGAACAAATGCACCAGACGGTGGAACGCATTGAACGGCTATTCAAGAATGTCCAATCGATCATGCAGGTCAGCGAAGTCATCGACAACATTTCGCGCCAGACGCGGCTCCTGTCATTCAACGCCGCCATCGAGGCGGCGCGCGCCGGCGAGCACGGACGCGGCTTTGCCGTGGTTGCCAAGGAGGTGGGCTCCCTCGCCGAAAGTACCGCCGCGCGCACCCGCGACATCAAGACCCTGCTGAACGGCATTACCGAAGATCTCTCACCAACGCAGCAGGCCGTGCAAACGAGCGAAGGACTGGTTGAAGCAACGGCCAGCCATGCGCGCAACATCGGTGATTCCATGCAGCGCCTGGCGGCGCTGGCGACCGACGTCGCGTCGCACATGCAATCGATTACGGGCGCCGTCAACCAGCAGCGCGCCGGCATCGAGGACGTGTTCGCCAAGCTCAAGTCCGCGACCGCAGCGGGGCAGGCCATCGGCGAAGACGCCGAGGCGATGACGGCGGCCACTTTCGCGCTGTCCGAACTGACCGAAGAGACGTTTCAGTATTTTGCGGGCGTCGACACGGCGACGGTGTTTCACCGCTCGCTGACGCATGCGCGGGACCTGGGAAAGCGCGCGAGCCGCGTCTTCGAGGAAGCCATCGATTCAGGCCGCTGCTCGCTCAACGATGTGCTGGCATTCGATTACCGGGAAATCCGCGGTGCGGAAATCCGCTCGCTCGCCCACCTCTTCGACGTCAGCCGCGTACCGCCTGGCGGCTTTGAGCCGCCCAAATACCACACCCGCTACGACGCGGTGGTGGATGTGGCATTGCAGGAGGTGATGGATGAAATCCGGTCACGCGAACCGGGATTGATTTTCGCGCTGCTTATCGATCTCAATTCCTACGGCCCCATCCACAATAGCGAATACTGCCGCGATTGGACCGGCGTGCCGGACAAGGATCTCGTCGGCAATCGCATCAAGCGATTCTTCACGGACCAGCGCGTGCTGGTGCGCGGTGCCCGCGTCGGATTGCCGCGCGCCGCCGCCTTGCCCAACCAGGCCAAGCGCGAAGAATTCGTCCGCGCGGGCTGCAATCTCAACGAGACGCCCGGTGCCGCCGAGACATTCCTGGTCCAGACCTATGCCCGCGACACCGGCGCGATCGTGACCGTCCTGACCGTGCCGCTGTTCGTGAAGCACCAGCGCTGGGGAGCGGTGTTGCTCGGCTGGAATGCCGACGGCAGCCGCTAAACCTGCAGCCGCCGCGCGTGACGGTCAGAAGCCCGGCGGACTCCCACCCGGTTCACGCGCGGCGCGTCGGCGGGTTCAACTCGTTTGGCTCACCCTGGTGAACACCACGTTGTCGACCTGTCCGCCGGCGTTCTGAACAAACCTGAGTTCGGCCGCGCCATTGACCGCGACAAACGTCCCGGCCCGGGTCGCGAGGACCTCGATCGGCGCCTGGCCCCTCACCTCGGCAACAAACGATTTGCCTTCCTGATAGAGCGCGAGGGTGGTGCCGTCAGCCATGGCGTAGACGTCGCGCACCGACTTGAACGCCTCGCGCGCGGCGCGCGAATTGAGAGGCGAACTGTCGCGGATTTCCTGGACGTCGAGCGTGTTGCCCGCGGTAACTGCGGGGGAAGCCATGGCGGACGTCGTGCCGAGCGCGAGGGCGCCCATGGCGGCAATAAAGAGAAGTTTTTTCATGATTGACTCACTAAGTGGACGTGGGAGAAGTGGGGTGACTCGCATTCATCGGGATGCAGCGAGACATCGCCACTATGCAAAAACCAATTCGCGGGCACCACGACAATTCGACGGAGCGCGGAAATCATGCAATGAAGCGCGCCTCACCTCTCACTTGAATAACGCCGTCACACGACGCCACATTTGGTCACGCGCCGCGGCCACGCGAAATCCCGGCGTGTGCCATTGCGCCACGACATGTCGATCATGCTGCGCGAATCCGCATCGGTGACTGCACCGCGCCTTTCCATCGATCAGGCGCGCCCGCCCAGCAGTCTCGCCGGCAGGCGCACCACGGCCCGCAGCATATCAAACACGCCACCGACCGCGATGCCGACCAGCCGGAACGGCAGCGTCAACAGCCACACCAACGGATACAGCACCAGCGCCAACAGCGCCAGCGGCCAGCACAGCACGAACAGGATCAGCCAAAGCACGTATTTCATGTGTTGCCCTTTCGCTTGTTGTAGAGATACCCCAGCACAGCCGCCGCGACGGCGAAAACCGACTGCGCACCGATCGATTGCATATCGGCCACGCCATTGAAGCCCACCACGTCCCACCACGCCACCGACTTGACTTGCGTGGCCGCGTAAAGGCCAAACAGGAACAGGGCGAGAAACGTGCGTCCGGTGCGCGTCATGCGGCCAAACAGGCTGGCCGCCGCGCTCAACGCGAGGATGCCGGTAACCAGTGCCGCCGCGCGCAGCGGATATTGCGTCAACCAACGCGCCAGTATCGGCGCGGTGCACAGGTAACCCAGCAACGCGGTCACCATCAGCTGGCGGGTGAATCGCCGCGCACCGCCGCCGGGAACGGCCGCGGTCATCGCCTCGATTGAAGACTGGTAGTCGCGCACCGCGAGATCGCTGATGAGGATTCCCCAGCAGGCAATGGCGGCCACCAGCACGCCGGGCAGCGATGCCGGTGAGGCCAGGACGCCGGCGGCAAACAGGCCGAGCATCGCGACCAGCGCGGCCGGGCTGGCGGTGAGCGTCAGCGCGGCATCGGCCAGCGCCTGTCCGGCGATGCCCGGCAGCCGCGCGGCGACCGTGAACAGCGGGCGGACGAGACGGGTTGCCGGCCGCAGCAGGCGGTTGACCAGTGCCAGGAGCGAAAACGATTTGCGCGCGCTCACCGCCTTGACCCGATCGGGCGAGTAGCGATGAAACAGGGCAATGGCCACGAACAGCGGCAGCGTCGCCACCAGCATACAGACGAGACGCATCGCGATCAGTTCACCGGTCCAGAAGTCATTGAGCGGCAACGGTGGCAGGGACATATCGTAGGTGTTGCCGCCGATGGCGAAACTGTTGGTATTGAACAGCTGGCGAAAGCGGGACATCACCGCCGCCAGTCCGGAGATATCGATGGCCGCCAGGGCGCCGGGGCCGCCGGACTGCTTGCTGACTTCCACCGGGACGGCGGTGAATTGGCCAATCCAGAACAGAAAGTAGAGCACATCGCCGCCCTTACCCATCAGCGGCGCATACGCATCGCACAGCACCGCGAAACTGGCCACCAGCAGCAGCGTCGGCAACACCAGCAGCAGGTAGGTCTGCAGGTAGACCAGCGGCTGCAGCGGCGGCACGCCGCGCACCCATTGCACCACCAGCATCGTGGCCATCAACGCCAGCATCAATGCGAACAGGTATGCGGCCGCCCCCAGCCAGCGCGCAAACAGGAACACGCTGCTGCGCATCGGCGTCGCCGCCAGCACGCTGCCCAGACCACAAATGAGATCGTCGCGGGTACGGCCGCGAACGAGGTAGAAACCGGCAAGCCCGAACAGGATGGCGGCCAGCCCCGAACTGCCGACCGCGAGCACTGCGCTGCTGTACACGAGCGCGCGCTTGCCGACCGTGATCAGCGCCTCGCCCTGTCCGGGATCGACCACCATGGCCCAACTGATGGCCACCACCGCCATCAGGGCGACGAGTGAACTCAGCCGCCGCATGCGCACGCGCACTTCGTTCATCACCACCGCGCCGATCATGCCGGCTGCCGGGACCACGCTCATGCGGCGGCCCGCTGGCTGAGATAGCGTGACGTCATCAATGCTTCTTCCAGGCTGGGCTCCACCAAATGAGCGCCGGCACAGGGCGGCGCCGGGCTGACGAGGCGCAGCGTTGTGAAGCCGCCGTGGCGTTGCGCATGCAGCACCTGCCCGTCGGCCGCGAGCGTTGCGTACTGCGCGGCATCGACCGTGGCCTGCCAGATGTGCCCGCGCGATTTTTGCAGGATGACGTCCGGCGATTCGAAGGCGATCAGGCGTCCGTCGCGCATGACGGCGATCTGGTCGGCCATGCTCTCGATATCGGAAACGATGTGCGTGGACACGATGACCAGTTTTTCAAATCCCAGTTCGGCCAACAGGTGCCGGAAGCGCAACCGTTCCTCGGGATCGAGGCCGGCGGTGGGCTCGTCGACGATCAGGATGTCGGGATTGTTGAGCAGCGCCTGCGCAATACCCAGCCGCTGGCGCATGCCGCCGGAGAACGTTGCGGCCAGCCGGTCGGCATGCTCGTGCAGGTTGACCACTTCCAGCAAATGCCGGATGCGCGGCGGATCGTTTACGCCTTTGAGCGCGGCGAAATAGTGCAGGAATTCGCGGGCCGTGAGGTGTGGGTAGACGCCGAAATCCTGCGGCAGGAAACCGAGCCGGCGGCGGATCGCCTCCGGCGACTTGGCGATATCGACGCCATTGACGCGGATGGTGCCCGCCGTCGGCTTGTTGAGGGTGGCGATCATCTGCATCAATGTCGTCTTGCCGGCGCCGTTATGGCCGATCAAGCCGACCACGCCGGCGTCAAGCTGCAGCGAGACATCGTTCACCGCGATAACGTTGCGGCCGTAGGTTTTGGTGACGTGTTGAATTTCCAGCACGATGCGCTCCGTTCATGGATTCGTGGAATCGGCCCGGGCCGATATGCCGGCAAGATTAGCGGTGCGGGTTGTCGGGGTCAGCCGGAATCGGACGAGATGCAGGTAGCGCGGGATGGAATGATGCCTGGCGAGCCGAATCAATAATGAAACACAAGCACCGGGGCGGCTCACGGGCCGAAAATGGCTGGAACACCGCGCCGGTGCTTGTGTTTGCTGAATGGGGACATCCATTAACCTCAAATTGGCTTGTCATCACTTTTGTGCCATCCGCCGCATTCGGCGAAATTCTTCGCCGTGTCGCCTGGTGACACTTTCATCGACTCAACCCGTCATTTTTTTCGACTTTGCGGATGCCTGTTTTGCGTGGCCGTGCGGGTGATAAGCTTTTTTCGTTATCCGCTGCGGCGCTTTCATACGCTAAGTGCCAAACGATCGGCCGGCCGTGTGGCCAGGCGATACCGCGAGAGCGCCGATCGGGAAACGAACCGGTACCGAGGAAATCTTCATGGCAAATAACGCTTCTGCCGTCATGCGGGCCCCGACGCGGCGTGTCGCGCTTGATGTTGATTGGCGCCACGACCCGGCGCAGCCGGTCCTGAACGACGTGCATTCACAACTCAATGCCACCGCGGTTGCCCGCGTTGAGCGGCCACGCACGCTGGCCGAGCTGCAGGCAATTGTGGTGCGAGTGCGGGACGAAGGCGGGCACATATCGGTTGCCGGCGGCCGCCACGCGATGGGTGGCCAGCAGTTCTCGCCAGGTTCCACACATATCGACATGACCGCGCTGGACCGGGTGCTCGGCACCGATCCGGTTCGCGGCCTGTTGCACATTGAAGCCGGCGCCGACTGGCCGAAGATCATCGCCGCCAGCCACCAGATGGAAATCAGCCCCGGCAAAAGCTGGGGCATCCGCCAGAAGCAGACCGGTGTGGATGCGGTGACGCTTGGCGGCTCGATTGCGGCCAACGCGCATGGCCGCGGCCTGCTGATGCAGCCGATGGGCGACGATATCGAAGGCCTGACGCTGGTGAACGCGGCGGGCGAGGTGCGGGTTTGCAGCCGCGACCAGAATGCCGAACTGTTTTCGCTGGTGATCGGCGGCTACGGGATGTTCGGCATCATTTACGCGGCGACGCTGCGATTGGCGCCCCGCCAGCGCGTCAAGCGCCTCGTCGATGTCATCGACCTGGATGACGCGATGCATGCCGTGTACCGGCGCGCGGACGAGGGCTGCCTGTTCGGCGATTTCCAGTTTGTGATCGAACCGCAGGACGAAGGGTTTTTGCGGCGCGGAGTGTTTGCCTGTTACAAACCTTCTGATGCCGACGAGGAGCCGTCTGCCGCGGCGGCGGACCTGGCGCCCGATGCCTGGCTGAAGTTGCTGAAACTGGCGCACGACGACAAGCGCACGGCGTTCCGGCTCTATTCGCAGCATTACCTCAACACCGACGGCAACCACTATTGGTCCGACACGATGCAGCTCAGCACCTACATCCCGAGCTACGCGGATTTTCTGGAAAGCACCCGCGCCGCGCCCGACGCGACGGCCGTGAAGGAGACCCTGGTGATCGGCGAGCACTACGTCCCGCGCGACCAGCTGCTGGCATTCATGCAGCAGGCACGGGAGGTGTTCCGGTCCCTCGGCAGCGAGGTGATTTACGGCACCATCCGCGCGATCATGCGCGACACCGTGTCATTCCTGCCGTGGGCGAAGGACGATTTCGCCTGCGTGATCTTTAACGTGAGGACGCCGCATACCCACGCCGGCACGCAGAATACGGCGGACACGTTTCGCGCGCTGATCGACGCCAGCAGCGAATTGGGCGGCAGTTTTTTCCTGACCTACCATCGCTACGCATCGGCCATCCAGGTTGAAGCCTGCTATCCGCGTTTTCGCCAGTGGCTGGCCATGAAGAAGCGCCACGATCCGGACGAATTGTTTTGCAGCAGCTGGTATAAGCATTACCGGGACGCCTTTGCGGCCACGGCGCATGCTGGGGAATGAAACCGGCACAAGCCAGCAGCACGGCCAAGGTCATCGCCGCCGCCACGATTCTGCTCGGCAGCGATCCCCGCAGCGCCGCACAGGTTGCACCGGGCGCCGCGGCGCTGTGCCGGGTGCTGCTGTCCGGCGGCCTCGCTGACCGCCTGTTAGCCTGGAGTGCCGCGAATCCGCTGACGCATGCGCTGTGGCGCGGCGTGGAGCGCCTGACGCTGCCGGGCATCGTGTCGCACTATTGGCATCGCAAGCGCTGGATTGAAGATCGTTGCCGCCGCGCTATCGCGAAAGGATTCGGGCGCGTGATCGTCCTCGGCGCGGGCCTCGACAGCCTCGGCCTGCGACTGTCCGCCGAAATGCCCGGGCTTGAAGTGATCGAAATCGACCATCCCGCGACGCAGGCCGCGAAACGCCGGGCCCTTGCGGCCGGCGGCGCCGCGCCTGCCGCAAACCTTCGATTCATCGCGCACGACTTCAGCACGGGGCCTCTGCCGGCGATGCTGCTCAACGACCGCAAGGCCACCCTGATCGTGATCGAGGGCGTGCTGATGTACCTGTCGCCGGCCGACATTGCCCGCCTGTTCGAAACCCTGCATCGGCTCTCGACCGGCCCGATTTGCATTGTCTTCAGCTTCATGTCAATTTGGCCAGACGGCGGCTCGGGATTCCGGCCGACCAGCCGGCTCATCGAGCGCTGGCTGGCCTGGCGCCGCGAGCCCTTCACCTGGGCGCTTGATCCGGAGACGATGGCGAATTTCCTGGCGGCGCACCGTTTCAGGCTGGTAGAAATGGCGCTGACCCGGCAGTTCTCAGCGCCATCAGTAACCGGGGCGCCCGCGCTGGAGGGGGAGAATCTGGTGATGTGCGAGCCGGGCCACTAGACGACGTTTGATGCCCAGGCGACGCGCTATGGATGGACGCTGGACGCCAGGCTGTTTCCCCATATTTGATGGTGTTGCCTGCGCATTAATTCGCGCCCGACCCAATGTGCGCCGGCGCACTGATCCGGCCCATTCTGACGACTAAGCTCTCCACTCCAGCTTCGGTTCGGCATTCCTGCAGCCGGGTCGTGTATTCCGGCCAAACACCTATGACGATCACACTGGAGGCTCACGCAGCAGCCTGGGCCGACATCAAGGAGACTGAACATCATGAAATACCATAAATCACTGCTCGCCGTACTGGTTGCCGCGTCACTGGGAAGCATCTCTTTTTCCGCGCCCGCGCTAGCCGACGTCGAAATCTTCCTGCGCACGCCACCGCCGGCGTTACGCCATGAAGTCGCTCCGGCACCACGCAGAGGCTATGTCTGGGTGCCGGGTTATTGGGACGCAAACCGTGGCAAGCATCAATGGAAGAAGGGCCATTGGGAACGCCAGCGCAAGGGCTTTCATTTTGTCGAGCCGCGCTGGGTCGAACGCAACAATGGCTGGGCGCTTGAACGCGGTCGCTGGAATCCTGGCGATCGCGACGGCGACGGGGTGCCCAACAGTCGTGACAGGCAGCCGGACAACCCGAACCGTCGCTAAGCGCGAAAGGAAAGCCGGGCTCCACTTTTCCGGTCAATTGTTCGCGACCGGCTACTTCAGCGTATCGAAGTACTCCTTTGACCGGTTCTTCTCAAGCATGAGCGGCTGGTATTGCCGCCATTCATCCGCCTCATTCATCTTGAAGCGCATGACGTTTTTGTCCGGATCGACCTGATAGAAGGGAAACACGTCGCGGAATCCGCCGATGAAAAGTGCCGGCGCGAAAAACAGGATGCTCATGGTCATGGTGCCACCGTTGACCTTAAGCGGCAGCAGTCCGTAGAGCCTTTTCCCATCCGCCGTGGTCGCCATGAACTCGTATTGCCCCGTCGCCTTCGACGACAGATCCTCGCTGCGGGGAAGTTCGGTGCGGGATATGCCCCGTATTGCCAGCGTGGTGCCGGGAGACGCACCTTCGAGTCTGGTAACCGTCGAACATCCCGACAGGACGGCAAGGGCAAAGGCTACGGCAATCGATCTGGCAACGCCCGTCTGCAATGACATAAGTGTTTTCCCTTGTATGTTTGTAATTTCAATTCCTGAAAACGGCAATCGAAGACATTGTCATTCCC
>JBDTSU010000140.1:0-9058 GCA_039930965.1 Betaproteobacteria bacterium | reverse complement strand
GGCGGGTAGAAGTTTCAATCGATCCTCACCCACAGCGGTTCAAGCGTGTTGTCCGAATTGTGCACCACCGACACATTACGGCGCGATGCCCACGGAATGACCTGGCGGTGCAGCGGAATAATGTATACCTCGTCCTGCATGAGTTGTACGGCGCGAATGATCAGGGACTGCCGTTCGGCGAGATTCATTTCGCTTTCCATCCTGTCGATCAGCAGGTCGAGTTGCGCGTCCGTGAACGCGCCGAAGTTGGCGGAGCCGGCGCCCTGTGCCGTGCGGCTGTGAAACAGGGGTTTGAAGGTTTCAATGGCGTGCGTCGAGGCGGTTCCCCAGCCATGCAGATAGGCCGATACCTCGCGCCGGTTCAGCCGGGGGAAGAACTGCGCCTTGGGGATGGCCTCCACTTTCACGTTGACGCCGACGCGGGCCCACATCGCCGCCAGCGCCACACAGAGCTTTTCGTCGTTGATGTAGCGATCGTTGGGGCACAGCAGGCTGAAGCCGAAGCCACCCGGGTAGCCGGCCTCGGTGAGCAGCCGTTTCGCCGCGGCCGGATCATGGCTGAGCCGCTTGTCCATCGCCGCCGGCACGCCGGTATCGATGCCCGCCGGTAACGGCATGGCGGTCGGGATCGACAGGCCGCGCATCACCTGCGTCTTCAGCGCATTGATATCGATGGCCTGGTACAGCGCCTGGCGCACGCGCCGGTCCTTGAACGGGTTGCGGCCTTTCACATCCGAATACGGCAATTGGTCGCGCTCCTGGTCGAAGGCGAGAAAGATCAAACGATTTTCGCTGCCCTCCCACACCTTGAGGCCTGGGTCGTCGCGCAGCCGGGGAATATCCTGCACCGAGGGATCAAGCACGAAATCGAGTTCGCCGGACTTGAGCGCCGCCATGCGCGTGGCGGCGTTGCCGATCGGCCGGTAGGTGATGGCATCGACGTTGCCCTCCATGCGGCCCATTTTCAGGCCCCACCAGTTGGGGTTGGCGCGGAAACCGACGCGCACGCCAGGCTCCCACGATGTCACGACATACGGGCCGGTGCCCATGGCATGGCGCGAGGCGAAGGTCACTTCGTTCTTTGCCAGGATCTGCGGCAGCGGCGCCTTGTTCTTCTCGCACCAGGCTTTGCTCATGATGCTGAGCGAATTGAGCGTATCGAGCATGATCGGGTTGGGCACCGGCGTGGTGAATTCGACCGTGTAGTCGTCAATCTTGCGCGGGACACCGGCCTGGTGCGCAAACAAACGGAATGCGTTGGCCTCGCGGGCGCGAAGGATGGAGAACACCACATCGTCGGCCGTAAACGCCGACCCGTCGTGAAACTTGACGCCCTCGCGCAGCTTGAAGACCCAGGTTTGCGGCGTCGGGTTGGACCAGGAGACTGCCAGGCCGGGATTCAGCTTGTCGGGCCTTGCCTGGTCGCGGACGACCAGGTACTCATAGACGAAGTTGTTGAGGTTCCGGTTGAGGCCCTCGTTGAAACTATGCGGGTCCAGCGTGACCAGGTCGCCTTGCGATGCCCAGCGCAGCGTCTTGGCCGCCGGCGCGGCCGACACCGCCAGCAAGGCAATGCACACCCATAGCGCATGCGTTCTGATCGTTATCTCCCTGTCGAATCGCAGCGCAAAGCATGAACCGCGACGCCGCAAAAGACAAGGGCCGGAAAATCCCGGCCCTCGTATCGAAAGAGATCGCGTGATGCGACGAGATCCTCCGCCGCTCCGCTCCTCAGGATGTCCCGTGGCGCCGTGGCGCCAGGAATCACATTTTGATCCAGGCCACTTCCAGCCAATTGTCCGGGCGGTGTATCACGGTCACCGAGGCCTTCGAGGCCCACGGGATCACCTGCAGATGCAGGGGGATATGCAGCACCTGGTCGTGATGCATCTGCATCGCCTTGTTGATCATCTCCTGGCGCTTCTTCATGTCCATCTCGGCCTCGGCCTTGTCGATCAGATCGTCAAGCTCCGGCACCTTGTAGTTGCCCCAGTTGTATTCGCCCGCGCCCTTGTCGTTGCGGCTGTGCAGGACCGGCTTCAGGACGAACATCGCATCGGTGGTGGCGCCGCCCCATCCCAGCAGGTACATGCTGGTGTCGAGCTTCTGCACTTTCGGAAAATAGTTGGCCTTGGGAATGGCCGCCACTTTCACCGTCACCCCGATCTTGGACCACATGCCGGCCAGCGCCACGCAGATCTTCTCGTCGTTGATGTAACGGTCGTTCGGGCAATCCATCGATACTTCGAAGCCGTTGGGATAACCCGCGTCGGCCAGCAGCTTTTTGGCCGCCGGAATGTCGACCGGGTAGCGTTTGTCCATCGAATCGGGAATGCCCGCCTGCTTGGGCGCGGACAGGTTGATCGCCGTCGGCACCGAGAGGCCGCGCATCACTGTCTTCTTCAGCGCATTGACGTCAATCGCCTGATACATGGCGAGGCGGACACGCCGGTCCTTGAACGGATTCTTGCCTTTCACGTTCGAATACAGCAATTCATCACGCGCCTGGTCCATGCCGACGAAGACGATGCGATTCTCACGGCCCTCATAGACCTTGAGCGCCTTTTCCTGCCTGAGCTTTTCCAGGTCCTGTACTGGCGGATCGAGGATGAAATCGACTTCGCCTGACAGCAACGCGGCCACACGGGTGCCGGGCGCCTTGATCGGCGTGAAGATCACCTCATCGACGTTGCCCACAAAGAGTTTTTCCTTGATCCCCCACCAGTTCGGGTTCTTCTTCAGGACCGTCTTCACGTCCGGCTCGCGCGACACCAGCATGAAAGGTCCGGTGCCCATGGCGTGGCGAATCGCGTAGGTCTCTTCCTTGTTCTTGAAGTCCTGCGGCTTTTCGACCTTGTTCTTTTCGCACCAGGCCTTGCTCATGATGAAGATATTGCCGGCGCTCACCATGTCGATCAGCACCGGGTTCGGAATCGGCGTGGTCAGCTCGACGGTGTAATCGTCGATCTTCTTCGGCTTGCCGATGGCGTTGCCGTAGACCTTCATGTTGGAAGTCTCGGCAGCAGAGCGATTGACCGAAAACACCACGTCGTCGGCGGTAAATTTGGAGCCGTCGTGCCAGGTCACGCCTTTGCGGAGCGTGAACACCCAGGTGGTCGGCGAGGTCTGCTTCCATTCGGTGGCGAGGCTGGGGACCGGCTTCATGTCCTTGTCGCGCACCAGCAGCTGCTCGTAGATCTGGCCGTTGAACTGGTTGTTGAACGATTCGTTCTGCGCATGCGGGTCATGCGTGGCGATGTCGCCCTGGCTGGCCCAGCGCAAGGTCTTGGCATCGACACCGGCGGTGCCGATGGCGGCACCCACACCGATCGCGGCGGCGAAGGCGACTGCAAGAAATGGCTTCATGTTGGCTCCACAATTGGATAAATGACGGCCCCGGAATCATAAACGAAACTCGCCGGATCACGTTTTTTTTCGGTAACCTTGACAGCATGAGACCCGCCGAGACAGCACCGATTCACTACCGTATCCATCCGAAAAATCCGGCGGCGCATCTGTTTGAAGTCACGCTGACCGTGACCGATCCGGATCCGGCAGGCCAGCGATTCATGCTGCCGGTGTGGATTCCCGGCAGTTACATGATTCGCGAGTTCGCGCGCCACATCGTTGGTATTCGTGCCGAGTCGGATGGTGCGCCGCTGGCGTGCGCCAAGGTCGACAAGGCCAGTTGGCAATGCGCGCCGGCCGGCGGGCCGCTGGCGCTGATCTACGAAATTTACGCCTGGGATTTATCGGTGCGGGCCGCGCACCTGGACGAAACACACGGCTTTTACAATGGCACCAGCGTGTTCCTGTTGCCGTTCGGCAAAGAACAGGCCGCTTGCGAAATTGAAATTGCCGCGCCGGCCGGCGAGCCGTATTCAAGCTGGCGCATTGCGACTTCACTGCATCAAACTCAAGCACTGGCGCGGCCTGCAGGCGATAATACCGTGGAAAGCCGCGCCAGTGCTGTAGTTTCGCTGAATGATCCTGGTGTTCCACTTCTGGCGCCCAAGTCGTTCGGCTCATTTTCCGCTGCCAGTTACGATGAACTGATCGATCATCCCGTGGAGATGGGCAGCTTCACGCATGCCGCCTTCGACTCATGCGGGGTGCCGCATCACGTCGCCATTACCGGCCGCCACCGTGCCGACATGGACCGGCTGTGCGCCGACCTGAAGAAGATCTGCGAATACCAGATTCGCCTGTTCGAACCGGAAAGCGCCGCCGCGCCGATGCCGGAATACTGGTTCCTGGTTATGGCGGTCGGCGAGGGCTATGGCGGCCTCGAGCATCGTGCCTCGACCGCGCTGATCTGCAATCGCGACGACCTGCCGCTGGCGGGCGAGAAGAAAGTCTCGGGCGGCTACCGGCGCTTCCTGGGGCTCGCGTCCCACGAATATTTCCATGCCTGGAACGTCAAGCGCATCAAGCCCGAGGTGTTCACGCCGTACGATTTGACGCGCGAGACCTACACCCGCCAACTGTGGTTTTTCGAAGGATTCACCAGCTACTACGACGACCTGACCCTGGTGCGTACCCGCCTGATCGAGCCGCTCGCCTATCTTGAAATGATCGCGGAGAATATCGGCCGCGTCATGTCGCAATCCGGGCGCTTCCGGCAAAGCGTCGCCGAATCCAGCTTCGATGCCTGGGTGAAATACTACCGGCAGGATGAAAACTCGCCAAACGCGATCGTCAGCTATTACCAGAAAGGCGCGATGGTCGCGCTGGCGCTGGATCTCACCATCCGCCAGCGCACCGGTGGCGCCAGGTCGCTCGACGATGTCATGCGCGCCTTGTGGGCGGCCCATGGCAAGTCCGGGGCGGGCGTGCCGGAAGGTGGCGTGCAGGCCGCGGCCGAACAGACTGCCGGCATCGCGCTGGGCGATTTCTTTGCCCATGCTGTCGAGGGCACCGGTGACCTGGACCTGGCGCCGTTGTTCGCCTCGGTCGGCATCGACCTGGCGTGGAAGGTCCCCGGCCAGGCGAGGCCCGACGGCACGCCGCCGGCGACGCTGGGGGCGAAGATCGGCGGCGAGGCCAATGGCGATGCCAGGCTGCTGCATGTATTCGATGACGGCGCCGCGCAACGGGCCGGGCTCTCCGCGGGCGACACGGTCATCGCCGTTGACGGATTGCGAGTCACCAGTGTCACGCTGGAGCGCCGCCTGCGCACCTATGCGCCCGACAGCCGGGTGCAGCTCAGCGCATTTCGCCGCGACGAACTCATGACCTTCCAGGTGACGTTGCAGGCACAAGCGCCGCAGACCTGCTCGCTCACCATGCGCGACACGCCGATCGACGCGAAAGCACGCCGCAACGCCTGGTTGCTGGGGTAGTCTGCCGTGTAGTGCAACCCGCGTAGCGCAGGGTTTGCCGCAACAGCGTGCGCGGTGCGCACCCTACGGCAAGTATTGGGTGTTACCTAACCGTATGACTCGCTCACCATGCGCGACACGCCGATCGACGCGAAAGCTCGCCGCAACGCCTGGGTGCTGGGGTAGTCTGCCGCGCGGTGCGGCTCGCGCAGCGCAGGGTTTGCCGCAACAGCGTGCGCGATGCGCACCCTACGGCTAATATTGGGTGTTGGCTAACCGTATGTCACCAGAGCAGTTTGTAGGTCAGGTTGCCGCAGGCTACCTGACGACCCATCAATTCCGGCACGACACCGTCGGGTAGCCTGCGGCAACCCGACCGACGGTACTAGGCCTCATCCGATCTCGTGTCGGGTGCGCACCCTGGGGCTACGGGTTCCGCTGCCGTTCCCGGCTCCGACTGCCGGAAAATGACGTGAATCAACTTGCCGGCAATTCACCGCGAACCGCATCGGCACGGGGTGCTTGCGCGCCGCGCGCCGCGCTATACTTTTGATCCCGCTTCGCGCAACGCGATCGCGCACTTCCGGAGTCCACCATGAACGCCCCGAACGAATTGATGTCGCCCCCGCTGAAAGACCCTTCCCTGTTCCGCAACCAGAGTTACCTGGACGGCCAATGGGTGGAAGCCGATTCGGGCGTGCGCTTCGATGTCGACAACCCCGCCGACGGCAGCATCGTCGGCAGCGTGCCGGAATGCAGCGGCGCGGAGACGCGGCACGCCATCGCCGCTGCCGCCGCGGCGCTGCCGGCCTGGCGGGCGCTGACCGCCAAGCAGCGCTCGGTGCTGCTGCGGCGCTGGTTCGACCTGATGCTGCTCAATGCGGATGACCTCGCGATGATTCTCAGCACCGAGCAGGGCAAGCCGTTGGCCGAGGCGAAGGGCGAAATCATGTACGGTGCGTCGTTCGTCGAATGGTTCGCCGAGGAAGGCAAACGCATTTACGGCGATGTCATTCCGCCGCACCTCGCCGACAAGCGGCTGATCGTCATCAAGCAGCCAATCGGCGTCACCGCCGCGATCACGCCCTGGAACTTTCCCAACGCGATGATCACCCGCAAGGCGGCGCCGGCGCTGGCGGCGGGTTGCACCATGGTCATCAAGCCGGCCGAGCAGACGCCGTTCTCGGCGCTAGCCATGGCCGAGCTCGCCCATCGCGCCGGCATCCCGAAGGGCGTGCTGAACGTGGTCACCGGCAGCGCTTCATCGTCGATCGCCATCGGCAAGGAACTGTGCGCCAACTCCATCGTGCGCAAGCTTTCGTTCACCGGCTCCACCGAGGTCGGCCGGATCCTCATGCGTCAGAGCGCCGATACCATCAAGAAACTGTCGCTCGAGCTGGGCGGCAATGCGCCGTTCATCGTTTTCGACGATGCCGATCTCGACGCCGCCGCCGAGGGCCTGATGCAATCGAAGTACCGCAACGCCGGCCAGACCTGCGTTTGCGCCAATCGCATCTATGTTCAGGCCGGTGTGTACGACGCCTTTGCCGACAAGGTGAAAGCGAAAATGACGTCGCTGAAAGTCGGCCGCGGCACCGATAGCGGCGTGAACATCGGCCCGCTCATCGACGCGCAGGGACTCGCCAAGGTTGAAGACCACCTGGCCGATGCGCTCGCCAAGGGCGCCAAGGTGCTGGTCGGCGGCAAGCGCCATGCGCTCGGCGGCCGATTTTTCGAGCCGACGCTGCTGACCGATGTGCCGTCGAACGCAAAGGTCTCGAAGGAGGAAACCTTCGGGCCAATCGCGCCGCTGATCCGCTTCAACACCGAGGCCGAGGCCATTGAGCTGGCCAACGCCAGCGAGTTCGGCCTGGCCGCGTATTTCTATGCGCGCGATGTCGGTCGCGTGTTCCGCGTCGGCGAAGCGCTGGAGTCGGGCATGGTCGGCATCAATACCGGCATCTTCTCGAATGAGGTCGCGCCATTCGGCGGCGTGAAGCAATCCGGCCTGGGGCGCGAAGGCTCGAAGTACGGCATCGAGGAATACCTGGAAATCAAGTATCTGTGCCTGAACGTATGAAGCTTGTCGCCCGGCGGGCGGTGGCGGTCTGCGCCGCGCTGCTGAGCGCCTTTGTCTATGCGCAAGCGGTGGCCGACGAGCCGCCGGCACCGGAACTGGCGTCCGGATTCCAGGAAAAGCACCTCGCACAGGCAGCGAAATACATGGTCGCCGCGGCAAACCCGCTGGCGGTTGAGGCCGGACTGAAAATCCTCGCGCGCGGTGGCAATGCAATTGATGCCGCCGTCGCCATGCAGATGGTGCTCGGCCTGGTCGAGCCGCAATCTTCCGGCATCGGCGGCGGCGCCTTTATCCTGCATTACGACGCGCGCCAGAAGATCAGCACGGGATACGATGGCCGCGAGACCGCACCGATGGCCGCGACACCGGACCTGTTCATCGGCGCGGATGGCAAATCAATGCGGTTTCAGGAAGCCGTCGTCGGCGGCCGGTCGGTAGGCGTGCCAGGCGTGCTGCGGGCGTTGGAGGCGGCGCACGCACAACACGGCAAATTGCCGTGGGCGGCCTTGTTCGATTCCGCCATAAACCTCGCCGAAACGGGCTTTGCCGTGTCGCCACGCATGGCCTTGCTGATTGCCGGTGACGTCACCATGCGCAGTGTGCCAGGTACCCGGGCTTACTTCTTTCAGCCCGATGGCACGCCCAAGCTGGCCGGCACGATCCTGAAAAATCCAGCCTACGCCGAGGTGTTGCGGCGCATCGCCCGGGAAGGCGCGAACGCGTTTTACACCGGTTCCCTGGCGAAGGAGATGGTCGCGGCGGTGCGCGGGCATCCGACCAATCCCGGCACGCTGGACATGAAAGACCTTGCCGACTATCGCGCCCGCAAGGTCGAGCCTTTGTGCGCCGCCTACCGCAGCTACCGTATCTGCGGCCTGCCGCTTCCGTCCGGCAGCCTGACGGTACTGCAGTTGATGCAAACGCTGGAGCGCTTCGACATGAAAGCCGTGCGGCCAAATTCCACGCAGGCGGTCCATCTGTTCGCCGAGGCGGGACGCCTCGCCTATGCCGACCGCATTCGCTATCTCGCCGATGACCGGTTTGCGGCGGTGCCCGTCGCCGCCCTCGCCGACCCCGCCTACAACCACGAACGAAGCGAATTGATCCGCCCGGAAAAGACCATGGGGCGGGCGCAGGCGGGCATGCCGGCGCGAGCCACCGTGGCCCGGGCCGACGGCGACGCGCTGGAATTTCCGGCGACCAGTCATCTCTCCATCACCGATCAGGACGGCAATGCGGTCAGCATGACGACCAGTATCGAGTCCGCGTTCGGCAGCAAGATCTTGGTGCACGGTTTCCTGTTGAACAATACCCTCACCGATTTTTCGGCGATCGCGTCAAGCAATGGGCGCCCGGTCGCAAACGCAGTCCAGCCGGGGAAACGTCCACGCAGCGCCATGTCGCCGACCATGGTGTTCGACGCCGGCGGCCGCCTGCACCTGGTCATCGGCAGCCCGGGCGGGCCGGCGATCATCAATTTCGTCGCCAAGACCCTGGTGGCAACCCTCGATTGGGGCATGGATATCCAGGCCGCCATTTCGTTGCCGAACTTCGGCAGCCGCAATGGTCCGACGGAAATCGAGAAAGGTTCCACGGCCGAGAACTTGCTCACATCGCTCAAGTCTATGGGTCACGAGGTGCGCGCAATTGAAATGAC
>JBDTSU010000139.1:0-9085 GCA_039930965.1 Betaproteobacteria bacterium | reverse complement strand
CCTGGACCCTTAATGTGCCGAGGGCGGAAAACGGGGCCGCCGCGTCGGTCACTTGGGTCGCGCAAGCGTGACCGCCGCCGAAGCCCAAGAGGCTGCAGAGCGCTAATGTGGGGAAGCGGTAAATGTTGCGCATGATCTACATGGTCGGGTCGCGAGGCGCGCATGTCAAGGCAACCGGGCACATTCGACCCTCCGTCAAATGTAACTTTTTGTGAGGACTACGCAACAATCAGGTCGGTTGTCTCGCTGCATCTTGTCGTGAATTAACGCGACGTAAATAAAAACCCGCGCGCCAGAAAACAACTGACTTCAATACGCCGACAATCCTGGCTGATTTGAATCGTGAACCGTCCGGGCGGCAGTTCGTCAAGCGCGCGATCGCAATCGAACGCCACGAATCCTTCGGCCAGCGCCCGCACCGGATAGTGGTCCGATTGGCCGCATGGTCCCTGTATCGACAAGGCGGTGCCCGCGTCGGAAAACGTGATGGCGGACTTCAACAAGTCACTGCGAAAAGTCCTGCCCGCGAGCAGCGCATGATCGTCGCGAAACGCCAGTCTGAGAAATGAGGCTTGCCAGCCGAAATGGCGGGCGCGGATATTGACTTTCGGTTCCCGCCACTCAAGGCGAAAAAAGCCGGACGCATTGGCCAGCGTCCGTTCGCCGGTCCAGAGCAATGGAGCGGCTTCGCCCCCCAGGTCGAGGAGGAGTTGGTCATCCTTATCGCGGATCTCGGCGAGCAGGCCGAGGTCCGCCGAAAAATACGCGCCGGCGATCCCGTGTCGTGACGGTCGTGGCGACTCCTCAACGTCATCCCAGGTGGTCTTGATATCGATACACTCGGCGATTTTCATCGCAAAAGGGCTCGGGTTCTCGGTGCGGTTGAGCATCACCACGATACTGGTCTGCTCCTGCGGGAAGCGCATCTGCACCATCCGCCAGCCGCGCAGCGCGCCGCCGTGCCAGTGCATCGTGCGCGCGCCCTGCTGCCACGCGTTGATGCCGAAGGCGTAGCAGCCCGGTTCGCCATTCGGGTGCGGCAGTGCCTCGGCAAGCGTGTCGGCGCAGGGCAGGACGGCCAGGTCGGGTTTCAACAAGACGGCTTCCCAGGCGAGGTAGTCGTCCAGCGTGGTGACGAGCGCGGCGTCGCCGGACCAGCAGAGGCGGGTCACCTCTTCTTCCCAACCGGCGCCGGTCTGGCGATATCCCTTGATGTTGCCGGCCAGGGCGATGCCGGTATCGCAGCCCCAGCCCGTAGCGTGCATGCCGAGGCGCGTGAAAATTCGTTCGGCCAGAAGTTCCGGTAGTAGGCGTCCGGTGACGGCCTCGATGATCCATTCGAGAATGCGCCAGTTGCCGTTGCTGTAGCTGTATTGCGAGCCCGGTGCAAACATGGGCTCGGCGAGCGACCGTATCAGCGCCGCGCCGTCGTCGAGGGTAAAGCGGCTTTCGGCGCGCGCACCCATGAGCATGGCGGCGCACCAATAGTCGCGCAGGCCGGAGCGATTCTGGCAAAGGTGTCTTACGCTGAGGCGGGGCGGAAACGTGGCGAGTTCCGGCAGGTAGCGAGACGGGTGCGCGTCAAGCTCGATCTTTCCCTCGTGCTCAAGCTGCCGAATAAGCAGGCAGACAAACTGCTTGCTGATCGAACAGGCACGAAATGGTGTCTGCGGCGTGAAGGGCGTTTTCGTGGCCAGATTGGCGAGGCCGAATCCTTTCGCATAGCGCATGCCATCGCCTGTCAGTACGCCGATGGCGGCTCCTGGGGCATCGGCGGGAAACAGCGAACGGCATAGCGTATCGAGGCGGTCCATCGGTACTGGCGAGTTGAACGTCAGCACGCATTCTGGCATGTGCCTTGACGGGAATGCCGTTACGCGCCACATTCGCATCAGATATGTATCGTCATTGAAGAAAGACCGTGCCATGCCGCAAAGTTCGAAAGTGGTTTACTGCGCAATGATGGTCATGCTGGGAATATTGACGGCGATTCCACTGCTGTGTGACGCCCAACATAACGTGACGGTCAAAGTCGGCAACGAAGTGAAAGATGCAATCGGGCTGGTGAAGCACCTGGAAAATGGCGATGTCGCCTGTTACATCACGCTGGAGAATGGGCAGGGCAGGGAGTTCATGGAACTGGCCCGTTTCGATATTTGTTTCCAGAAGCCGTCGATCCTCGGCAAACGCGTCACCCTGAAATACAAACTGGAACCGGTTATGGCCGATGAGTGCCAGGGTAATCCCGACTGCAAGAAAAGCAAGAAAATTGCGATGGTGACCGAGGCCAGAATCTGGGATGCCAAGCTCGTACCGATGGCCACGCCTGGCGTTGCGACAAATGCTGCAACAAGCCCGGCGACAAACGGCGTCGCACCATTTGCCCAAGGCCAGGCTTCGCTTTGCACGCCGATGGAAGAGGTCGTGTTCGCCTGCCGAACCGGCGCCAAGCTGGTGTCGGTCTGCGCGTCCCGAGACGCTTCACCCCGCCGCGGATACGTGCAGTATCGTTTCGGCAAGTCCGATTCGCGCGAGCCACTGGACATGCTGTTGCCGGCAGACCGGCCGCTTGCGGCCCAGGCGGCTCGCGGCGCAAGTGTTGCCTTTGCCGGCGGCGGCGGCGCGTGGCTGCGGTTCCAGAAACCGCCGTTTGCGTACGTGGTCTACAGCGGCATCGGCAAATGGGGGCCGAAAGGCGAAACTACTGAGAAGCAGGGTGTTGTGGTGGAGCGCAACGGGAAATCCATAGCCAGCCTTAAATGCAGCGGAAAGCCGACCAGCGTGCTCGGTCCGGTTTGGTTTGACCAGGTCGGTGTCAGCGGCGGAGGCGAGGATTTCGAATTTCCCGATTGATCGGTCAGGGCCGCCAGTCCACCACTTCGCGGTCGTTCAGGAATGGATCACTCGGGCCGGCGAAAGCCATCCTCGATCCAGGCAGCCGCGCTGGTCTCGGTCAACTTGAACGAGGCGGCCACCCGTACCTGCGCCAACGGTGGATCATCTCGGTTGCGCGCTTCCCGGGCGGTCAGCAGGGCATAGGGATTTTCGTCGTCGGGCACGATGTCAAGCGTGACGGTCAGCGTGGCGTCGCCGCGGCCGACCACGACCTTCTTGTGCAACGTGGCATGGAGATGCTGTTCATGCCGGCGCCGGACTTCGTAGGCGGTCTTGACCAGGGTGTGAAAGGCATTGGCGTCCAGCGGTTTGGGGTTTTTCTTGTCGCGCCCCATCGTCCACGGCCCGACCAGTGCCGGCTCAGGTTCACCATCCTTGATCATTTCCACCGCCCAGCCATCGTCATCCTCGTTCTTGATCACGCGTGCGGTCCAGCCATCGTCGCGCCAGAGCCGTGGCTCTTGCGGTGAGTTTGGTGCGGGAGGGGTGGTGTCGTTCATGGCGGGTCGATCTGCTAAGGCGCGGACCGACAGGATAACCGTACCGCGCCGGTTCGGCGCCGGAATGGCGATTCTTTCTTGCCCGCGAGGCGTTACCCGGGACGTGCCGCTGGTTCGGCTCGCCGCAACCTCAGGTATGCTCCCGGTCTGACTATTCGCAACTTGTGCGCGGACAATTGTTCGCGCAGGTGTCGAATCAAACTTGTCCCGGAGAGCCCATGAATTTCAGGAAATCTGCAACGATCATGTTGTTGGTTCTAGGTGCGCAAATCGCGCAAGCACAGGCCCCTGCGGCACCCGCCACCCCGGCGGCGCCAGAGACGCCCGTGGCGCCGGTTGCGCCGCCTGCCGAGCCGCTCGCGCCGAAACCGGCCGTCGTCGAAGGCAACCTGGTGCAGTCGCAGCGGGCCAGCAGTGACAAAGGCACGTTTGTGTGGGTGTGTACCTACCGGGTCGCGGGTTCGCGGCGCAGTGTACAGCTCGACGAGAGCTGCCCGTCTACCCTGCCTTTTCAGTTGAAACGCTAACCCGCCACTGCGGGCGCATGCAAGTACGGCGCGCCAAGAAAGCGAAGTCCCGGCGCGAAAGCGCAGGTAATCCAACGCCGCCAATAGTGAAGCATCACTGGACAAAACGCTCGCGGCGCGCGTTGTGGCTGGTCGGCGGCTGGCTGGCCATGCTGGTAGGTGTCATCGGCATCTTTCTGCCGCTGCTACCGACCACGCCCTTCGTGCTGCTGGCAGCATTCTGTTTTTCGCGCGGCAGCGAGCACTGGGAGCGCTGGCTGGTCAGTCATCCGCGCTTCGGCCCAATGGTGCATAACTGGCGTACCCATCGGGCGGTGCCATTGCGCGCCAAACAGCTCGCTACCGTGATGATGACACTGAGCGCCGTCTGGTCGTGGTGGATGCTGCCGCCTGCGCTGGGCTGGGTACCGGCGGCATGCTGCCTTCCGGTGGCCCTCTGGCTGTGGAGCCTGCCGAATGCCTAGCCTCCATGAAATATGCAGGCTAGCAACCAGTCATGGCCGCGCCGGCCGGCATCATTTCGCACCCGCCGTTCTGCATTTCGTCGCCGCGGCCTTTTCCCGCTGCCACCGACTCCTAGAATGAAGGCATTCAATCCGGGAGATCAACATGAACACACTCACACGTCTGCGTGGACGCGCTATCTTTCTTGCCACCATGACCACGGCCGCGCTGTGCGGCGCGCTTGCCGGACCGGCGCAGGCGGAAGAAGGCTCAAGTGCCAAGTCCAAACATTTCTCCTGGAATTTCAGCTTCGATTTTGACAACCGTATCAGCTTTGGCCACAACCGTACCAAAGGCTCGGGCGTGGTCAAGGAAGAGTCGCGCCCGGTCGCCAATTTTTCGCGGCTGACGCTGGCCCTGCCGGCGACCGTGACGATCACGCAGGGGGCCACCGAGACGCTCACCATCGCCACCGACGACAATCTGTTGCCGTTGATGATCACGCGCGTCGTCGGCGATGAGCTTATCGTCGAGGGTGACAAATCGCGCGGCTTTTCAACGCGGCGGGAAATCAGGATCCATCTCACCGTCAAATCGCTCAATGCCATCGCCATCAAGGGGTCAGGCGACGTGATCGGCGATGAGTTGAAAAGCGACAAGTTCGACATCGCGATCTCCGGTTCGGGCGACGTGAAATTCAAGTCCATTCGCGCCGAGCAGTTCAGGATCGGCATCAAGGGCTCAGGCGACGTCAGCGTCGATTCCCTCGAAAGCAAATCGGTGGATACCAGCATCCTGGGCTCCGGTGATATCAGGCTGCCCGCGGTGCAGGCGTCGCTGGTCAACATCTCGGTAAAGGGTTCCGGCGACGTGCTGGTGGCCGGCAATGCCGACAAGGTCGACATTGAGATCATGGGCAGCGGCGACGTGCGTACCCGCAAGCTCATCGCCCGCGAAGCAGGCGTCAAAATCATGGCCTCGGGCGATGCCGACGTGTATGCCAGGGAGAAGCTCACCGCCAGCGTTTACGGCTCCGGGGACGTGCGCTACGCCGGCTCACCCGCCAATGTCAGCCGGACGGTGAAGGGATCCGGTTCGATCGAGGCGCTGTAAGGACCATCTCCCGGGCAGGCGCCGGCACTGACGACAACAATACCCGCCCCGGCGGGCTGCGTTAGCGACGGAAATGCCGGAATGGCTGGCTCGATGCCGTGCGAGAAGGCTCCGGGATACCGCTTTGCGACCAGGTTGGGATTTCGTCGACCCGGCCGGCCGGCACGTCCACCAGGGAACACATCGCCATGGCTGCTGCCGGCGCCGAGGATAGATTTCCTGGTGAGTCGACGATCGAATATGGAATTGGTGCATTCCTGCCCGATGGCTCCGGACGAATGGCGATGCACGGCATTTGCCTGCCTGATTTGATGTAAGGTACAGTGCAAGGGCAACCCGCGCTGCGATCCGCGCGAACGCGGATGCCCCAAGGCGCCGCATGTTCGTTTCGAACACTCCTGACCTGCTTCCCCCGCAGTCCGCCATCGCCGCGCCGCTAAGGACGATTGTCGCGACCATGGCGATTGCGCTTGCCATTGCCGGGATGCTGAACCTGTTCACCGGAAAATCCGCCACCGGGGCCGCCAGCCTGGCCGCATCGCTGGCGTCGCTGATCGCCTGGCGGCTGGCCGCACAGGGCCGCATCCAGCTGTCGGCATCGATTGCTTTCTATTCATTGGCCTGCGCACTCACGGTGTTTCTGTGGGTCGGCCATGGCACCCGTGATTACGGTGTCGCCGGTTTTCCCGCGGTGCTGTTTCTGGGCTGCGTGTTTCTGGCAACACACGCCTACTGGGGCCTTGCCATTGGCGTGCTTGCCGCCGTCACCGCGCTGGGTATGGCGGAGTTGGCCGGCGCGCTTCCCGGGCAACTGGGGCCGCCACCGGAACCGCGCAACCTGATCAACCTGTGGATCATCATCGGCGCCAGCGCGGTTGGCGGGCGGGTACTGATGCAGGCAGTGCTTACGGCCCTTGCCCGCGAGCGCACCCTGAGCGGCGCCCTGCAGGTTTCGGAAGATCGCATGCAGAAAGTCTTTCGTTCCAGCCAGAATGCGATCGTCGTCGCGCGATACGACAATGGAACCTACCTGGAAGTGAATGACGCTTTCCTCACCATGTTTGGCTATCGTCGCGAGGAAGTCATTGGCCGCACTTCGCTTGAGCTCGGCATTTGGGAAAGCAGCCGCGAGCGCGAACGTTTCGTCAATGCGTTGCAGGAAGGCAAACCGGTGCGGGGATTCGAGACGCGCCAGCGAAAGCAGTCGGGCGAATGGATCGAATTGCTGCTCGCGGCTGAAACGTTTGAAATGGACGGTGTGAATTGCGCCGTGATCACCGCCACCGACATCACCGCGCATCGCGCGGCCGTGCGGCGGGCCGAATTCCTGCTGACGCGGGATGCCTTGACCGGACTGCCAAACCGGGTACTGGCGCTGGACCGCCTGCAACGTGCGCTCGACCGTGCCCGGCAGGCGGGCGAAGCCGCCGCGGTCCTGCACATCGACCTCGACCGCTTCAAGGCGATCAATGATTCGGTGGGTCGCGCGTCCGGCGATGCCGTGCTGCGCGAAGCCTGCAGCCGTCTTGAATCGCTGCTGGAAGGCGACAACACACTGGCGCGTGTCGGCGGCGACGAATTACTGCTGATCGCGGATTCGCTGCCCGGTGCGTCGGGCGCGGAGCGCCTTGCCGTCAAGGTCATGGCGGCTTTCGAGCAGGCGTTCATTGTCGAGGGCCGCGCGCTGCGAATTACCTGCAGCGTGGGCGTCAGTGTCTTCCCGCGTGACAGCGAGGATGCCGAGACCCTGCTGCTGTATGCGGACACTGCGGCCGGCGTGGCAAAGAGTGAAGGGCGCGGCCGATATTGCCTGTTCACCGAGGTCATGAGCGAGCGCGTGCGCGACCGCCTGTACGTTGAAACCAGTTTGCGCGAAAGTATCGCGAAACAGGAACTCATCCTCGTCTACCAGCCGAAATTCGACGTGCGAACCCACAGCATCACGGGTGTTGAGGCACTGGCCCGCTGGACCCACCCGAGGCTCGGGATTGTCGCGCCGATCCAATTTATCGCGGTGGCGGAAGAGTCGGACCTGATTTGCGATTTGGGACAATGGGCCCTCGGCGAGGCGTGTGCGCAAATCGCGCGCTGGCGCCAGGCAGGATTGCCGGCGGTGCCGATCGCAGTGAACCTGTCGGCGCGGCAGATTGCTCCCGAACTGCCGGGAATACTGGCTACCTGCGCCCAGGCACGCGGTGTCCACCCCGGCATGCTGGAACTGGAAGTTACCGAGACCATGCTGATTGCGCGGCCGGAAGCGTCGCGCAAGGTGCTGGAACAGATCACGACCAACGGCAACAGCATCATGCTCGACGACTTCGGCGTCGGTTACTCGTCGTTGAGCTATGTCAAGCTGCTTCACCTGAGCGGCATCAAGATCGACCGGTCATTCGTCAGCGACATCGCCGGCAGCCGCCACGACAAGGCGATCGTCAGCGCGATTGTCGGGCTCGCCCATGGACTCGGCTTCCGCGTCGTCGCCGAAGGCGTCGAGACGGAAGCGCAATTGCACGCGCTTCGCGACCTCGGCTGCGACGAGGCACAGGGATTCCACCTCAGCCGGCCGATGAGCGGCGAACAGGTTGCGTCGGATTTTCTCGCCGCTCATCGCGGCAGGCGATGAACGGCGGTGAATCACGGCTGAAGGGAACTGAAAATCAAGGTGATCACACGCATACCTTGATACACTGCAACTCCCGGCTTTTCCGTCGACGCATGGCATGGACCGCACCCTTACGCATATTGAGCACATCACCCGCGAACGCGACCGTCCGCAGCTGAAGATCGCGCTTGCTGAGGCGCTGCGCGAACTGCTCGGTTCCAGCCGTGTGGTCATTCACAATCTGTTGCAGGCGCCGGGTGAGACGTTCGTGTGGCCGGCGGCGGTGGTCGACGACACCGGGCCGCATGTTCACGATGATGGCCTGTCGATTCCGGCCGACATGGTGTCCATCGACTACTACCCGCTGCTGGATGCCTGCCTGCACAGCGGCCTGCGGCAGGCGGATGGCGACAGCACGGTATTTCCGGTACTGCGGGCCAATGGCAGCTCGTTCGGTTTCGTTGCCGTCGCCGGCGCGCCGCTCGATCCTGCCCGGCTCGAGATCGCCGAATACCTGATGGCGATCTACACCAATATCCTGTCACTGCTGGATTACAGCGAAATCGACACGCTGACCAGTTTGCTGAACCGCAAGACCTTCGACCAGTACCTGATCCGCATCCTGCACAACCTGGCAGGCGGTGACGACAGCCGCGTCAAGGCGCTGCACCTGCCGCGCCGCCGCAGCCAGCATCCGGCGCCGCTCGATCACTGGCTGGGGGTGCTCGATGTCGATCATTTCAAGAAAGTGAATGACAATTTCGGCCACAGCATCGGTGACGAAATGCTGCTGCTGATCGCGACGCTGATGAAAACATCCTTTCGTGCGCACGACAAACTGTTTCGATTTGGCGGTGAGGAGTTCGTGATGCTCTTGAAGCCCACCGAGGAATGCAATGCGCACACGGCGTTCGAACGCTTTCGCGAGAAAATCGAGGCCTTCGACTTTCCGCAGGTCGGTCGTATCACCGTCAGTATCGGCTACGTGCGCATCCGGCTCGACG
>JBDTSU010000138.1:0-9135 GCA_039930965.1 Betaproteobacteria bacterium | reverse complement strand
CTTGTCGGCGCGGGCGAGGCGCTGGTCGGCCGCCTGCAGGCCGATCAGCGCCGCCCGGATATTTCCGGCCAGCGTCAATTCGCGGCTGGCGATATTCAGGGTCTGTTCAATTTCCGCCAACAGCCAGTCGTCCGGCGCGCGTGCCAGTTCACGATACATTTCTTCCATTGCCACGCGTTGGCCCTGAAACTCGGCCAGTTTGGCTTCCAGCTGGTCGACCCGATTCTGGGAATCGCGCAAATCCTTCGCCAGCACGTCGACCTGGCCCGCCGTCTGTCTGGTCGCCACGCTCTGCTCCGCCAGCTTGGTGCCGAGGCTCTGCGTCAGGTTCTGCTCGGTGTCGCGGCTTGAAAGGAGGCTCCAAAGCGCTAGAGCCAGGCTGGCCACGGCGATCGCCAGGACACCCATCTGCACGCCACCGGGTCCGGCGGGCATGGACGATCGATTTGCGGCGTTGGGCGTAGGTTCATCCATGATGGTCAGGAAGTGACGGCGCTGAGGCGCGGTTTCAGTTGAATCAACGCGGCAAGCAGAACCTCGGCGGACATGCCGACTTCTGCAACTTGTTGAAAGCCGCGCGCGCTTGCCGCCGCCGCCACGCGGGCATGCGGAACCAGCAACCACGAGGACTTCAGCAGCGCTTCGTGACCGGCAAAAATCTTCATCACACTATCCAGCGTTTCCACACTCAGTACCATGATGGCAAAATTGGCTTTCATCAACGTGACCAGCGACCCGACCTGTTCGCGCGGTGGCATAAGTTCGCGCCTTTCGTAGCACTCCAGGACTTCAACGATTGCGCCGCGCGCGGTAAGCGTCTCTTCGAGCAGCTTGCGGCCGCCGCCCGCGCTCCGGCCCCGGACCAGAATGATATGTTGCCCCTTAACCTGCGAGTGCTGCAATTGCGGCATGGCCAAAAGGCCTTCACTGTCGATGCTTTGTTGCGGTGACACAACATGCGCGAATCCCGCCTTGTTGAGGGCAACCGTCGTGGCATGACCGATCGAGGCGATCAATGCGCCGGCTCGCAGTCCGCCGTGCCCCTGCAGGCAAGGCATGCCGTGTTCGACCGCGTTGGCACTGACAAATATGGCCGCGTACGCCCGGCTCAACTTGACTGCATCGGCTGTGCACGCAAGCGAAGAGATTTCGAGCACCGGCAATTCGAACACCGCAGCACCTGCCGCGCGCAGCACGGCAGCTGTCGCCTCGCCCTGACGGCGCGGGCGAGTCACGAGGATGGTGAGACCGGCCAGCGGCAATTCATCAGGCATTGCGCGACAGGCTGGCGAGAATCCGGTCGGCGCCCGCCGCGAGCAGCCGCTGCGCAAGCATGACGCCCAGTCGCTCCGCGTCTGCCGGCTCGCCTGAAACGGCATCGCGAATCATGCGACTGCCATCGGGCATGGCGACAAATGCCTCCAGGTATAGCTTGCCGTCGCGTATCGACGCGTTGCCCCCCAGCGGGACATCGCAGCTCGCCGTCAAGGCGCGCCCCAGTGCGCGTTCGGCATTGACTATGGCGGTCGTGTCACCCCGCGCGAAAGGCGCGAGCCACTGCGCCACATCCGTGCGATCAGCCTGATATTCGATGCCCAGCGCACCCTGCGCGATGGCCGGCAGGAACCGCGCGCTGTCAAGAACGGTACGAATCCGCGCACTCATGCCGAGACGTTTCAGGCCGGCCGCCGCAAGGATAATCGCATCGTACTGGCCGGCATCCAGCTTCGCGAGGCGGGTGTTGACATTGCCGCGCAATGCGCTGACTTTCAGATCCGGGCGGACGTAGCGAAGCTGGCTCTCCCGGCGCAGGCTGGACGTTCCAACCAGCGCACCTGGCGGCAATTCGTCTATTCCCGCAAATTTGTTTGACACCAGGGCATCGTGCACGTCCTCGCGCTCTCCGACGATAACCGTAGCGAAACCCGTTGGCAGTGTCATCGGCACATCCTTCATCGAATGCACGGCGATGTCGGCGCGCCCTTCCTCGATGGCCACTTCCAGTTCCTTGATGAACAGGCCCTTGCCGCCAATCTGCGCGAGCGGCTTATCAAGAATCTGGTCGCCCTTGGTGGTCATGCCGACGATCTCGACGACGGCGCCGGGATAAAGCTGGCGCAGCCGGGAGGCTGTCCATTCACTCTGCGCCATGGCGAGGCGGCTTTCGCGCGACGCGATTCGAATGCGTTTGGGGGAACTGATGTGGATGGCGGCGGCAGGCATGCGATTGATACCCTGATAAACTCCAGCACCGGCGCGGCTTTCCAGCCACTATTGCCCGGAGAGCCGCGCCAATGCTGGAGCTTTATTGTTTTTGAGAGGGGCGACTGCGAAAATTTTAACACGTGCCCGCAATGTCTGCGCCGTGCGCGGTGCCTCCCGGCCGGCGCAATAGTTGATGTCCGTCAAGTTTTGTGCGCTGCGGTAGAATGGAACCGGTGGCATCAAATCCCCTCTTACCGCCCGGAAACCTGCACTTTACATGGCACTGAACCCTGATTACCTGGCTCCGGCTAAGCCTGCAAAAAACAAGGGAGACGTTCGGGCGCTTTTCAACGGCGGCGAACAACCCGGTCCCGTCGACGAGGCACCGCGACTGCGCGAAATTCCCTACAATTACACGTCTTTTTCGGACCGCGAAATCGTGATGCGCCTGCTGGGTGCCGATGCGTGGGACATGCTGCTGGACCTGCGCGGCGAGCGCAAGACCGGCCGTAGTGCGCGCATGTTGTATGAAGTCCTCGGCGACATCTGGGTCGTCGAGCGCAATCCATATCTGCAGGAGGACCTGCTCGACAACCCCAAGCGACGTTATGCGCTCACGCAGGCGATGCGTCACCGGCTGGGCGAGATCGAGAAACGGCGCCGGACTGACCAGACGGGGGTGGAAACTCCCTTGCGCGACGCTGTCGAAACCCGCTCCAACATGGTCATCGAATTGCTTAAACGCGCACACCGCGCCATTGATGCATTTGAGCACGAGTTTTCCGATACCTGGGATTTCCGCAAGAAGGTTGAACGACGGCTGCTCAAGGTAACCCGCCGTGACAATATAGCCTTCGACGGTCTGGCACGCGTGTCGCATGTGACCGATGCCACCGACTGGCGGGTCGAGTATCCGTTCGTGGTGCTGCATCCCGATTCCGAGGAAGAAATCGCACCGATCGTGAAGGCGCTGATCGAACTGGAATTGACGATTATTCCGCGCGGCGGCGGGACCGGCTATACCGGCGGCGCGATCCCCCTCTCCAAACGCTCGGCGGTGATCAATACCGAAAAGCTCGATGCGATCGGCGGCGTGGAGCGAATCCAGTTGCCCGGAGTCGCCGAGCCGGTCGCCACGATCCGCTGCGAGGCCGGTGTCGTGACCAAGCGCGCGATGGAGGCGGCCGAATTGGCTGGGCTCGTCTGGGCGTGCGACCCGACGTCGGCCGACGCCAGTTGCATTGGCGGAAACGTCGCCATGAACGCGGGCGGAAAGAAAGCGGTACTTTGGGGTACGGCGCTCGACAACCTGGCCTCGTGGCGGATGGTGACGCCCAACGCACAGTGGATGGAAATCGAACGACTCAACCATAACCTCGGCAAGATTCACGACGCGGACGAGGCGATCTTTCGTATTCGCACCTTCGATGAGGGCGGCAAGAAATTGGTTAACGAGGAACTACTGAGAATTCCCGGCGCCACCTTCCGCAAGACCGGCCTCGGCAAGGATGTCACGGACAAGTTCCTCGCCGGCCTGCCAGGCATCCAGAAAGAGGGCTGTGACGGCATCATCACCTCAGCGCGATTCATCCTGCATCGAATGCCCAAATATGTGCGTACCGTATGCCTGGAATTTTTTGGACAGGTGAAAGAGGCCGTGCCCTCAATCGTCGAAATCAAGGATTACCTCGACCGACATGACAAGGCGATTCTCGCCGGCCTGGAGCATCTGGACGAACGCTACCTGAAGGCTGTTGGCTACGCCACCAAATCGCGCCGCAACCAGCGACCGAAGATGGTGCTGGTCGGCGACATCGTCTCCGACGATGAAAACGCCGCGATGGAAGCGGCTAGCGCGGTCGTGCGCCTGGCCAACGCGCGCCACGGCGAGGGTTTTGTCGCGGTGACGGCGGACGCGCGCAAGAAATTCTGGCTGGACCGGGCGCGCACCGCCGCAATCGCCAAGCACACCAATGCGTTCAAGATCAATGAAGACGTGGTCATTCCGCTAGATAGACTGGGTGACTATTCGGAGGGCATCGAGCACCTCAACATCGAGCTTTCGCTGAAGAACAAGCTGCGTCTCACCGATGCATTGCTGGCGTTTCTGTCCGGCCCGATTCCGCTCGACGAGGACGATGAAAAAATCTCCCGCGAGGAATTGATCGGCACCACCCGCCTTGAGGCGCTGGCGCTGGTCAAGGGTGTCGCCGCGCGCTGGCGTTTTTACCTCGACCATCTGGACGAGCCGGCCGCCTGGACGGCGCCGGCGTTTCGCGAGCACGGCATTGACATTCCCGGCACGATTGAGGATGCGGGCACGTCCGTGTTTACGCTGCTGCAAACCTACCAGGTCCGCGCGTCATGGAAACGCGAGTTGCGGGAACCGCTGCGCGAGATTTTTTCCGGCCGGGTATTTGTTCATTTGCTTGGAAGGCTCGATGCGCTGCACAAGCAAATTCTTCACGGCAGGGTGTTCGTGGCACTGCACATGCACGCCGGCGATGGCAACGTGCATACCAATATCCCTGTCAATTCCGATGACTATGCGATGCTGCAGGAAGCCAATCAGGCGGTGGCGCGCATCATGGCGTTTGCCCGCAGGCTGAACGGCGTGATTTCCGGCGAACACGGCATCGGCATCACCAAGTTCGAGTTCCTGACCGCGGAGGAGGTGAAACCCTTTGTCGACTACAAGGCTCGGGTAGATCCGAACGGCCGCTTCAATGCAGGCAAGTTGTTGCCCGGCGGAGACCTGGCGCGCGCCTACACGCCCAGCTTCGGCCTGTTGGGCGCAGAGTCGCTGATCCTGGAGCAGTCCGATATCGGCGCCATCTCGGATTCGATCAAGGATTGCCTGCGTTGCGGCAAGTGCAAGCCGGTGTGCGCAACCCATGTGCCTCGCGCCAATCTGCTTTATTCGCCGCGCAACAAGATTCTGGCGGCGTCGCTGCTGATCGAAGCCTTCCTATATGAAGAACAGACTCGGCGCGGTGTCTCGCTGCGGCACTTCGAAGAGTTTTCCGATGTCGCCGACCATTGCACCGTCTGCCACAAATGCGAAAGTCCTTGCCCGGTGGACATCGACTTCGGCGATGTCTCTATCGCCATGCGCAATCTGCTGCGCAAGGAAGGCAAGAAGAAATTCAATCCCGGCACCGCCGCCACCATGTTCTTTCTCAACGCGACCGACCCCGCCACCATCAAGATCACCAAGGCGCTAATGATCGATTGGGGCTATAAACTGCAACGGCTCGCGCACGCGGTGGCGAAGAAATTCCTGCTTCCGCAGATACAGACGAGACGCCCGCCGGCAACCCTTGGCAAGCCGCCGCTCAAGGCGCAGATCATTCATTTCATCAACAAGCCGATGCCGGGCGGCCTGCCGAAGCGGACCGCGCGCGCGCTGCTGGATATCGAAGACAACACCATTGTCCCGATCATCCGCGATGCGGCCAGGACGGCGGTCGACGCGGAGGCCGTGTTCTATTTCCCCGGGTGCGGTTCGGAGCGCCTGTTCGGCCAGGTCGGGCTCGCCACCCAGGCGATGTTATATCACGTCGGCGTGCAGACGGTGCTTCCGCCGGGTTATCTGTGCTGCGGCTATCCGCAAACGGCCTCGGGGGATGCCGACAAGGGTCAGCAAATCAGCACGGACAACCGGGTCTTGTTTCATCGTGTCGCCAATACCCTCAACTACCTCGATATCAAGACCGTGATCGTGTCCTGCGGCACCTGCATGGATCAACTGCAGAAGTACGAATTCGAAAAGATCTTCCCCGGTTGCCGTCTGCTCGATATTCACGAATACCTGATGGAGAAAGGCGTGAAGCTGGAGGGAGTGACTGGCGTGCGCTACATGTATCACGACCCCTGCCACACGCCAATGAAGACCTATCAGCCGATGAAAGTCGTCAACCAGTTGATGGGGTCCAGGGTTGAGCTGAATGAACGCTGCTGCGGCGAGTCGGGCACGCTGGCAACGTCCCGTGCGGATATTTCCACGCAGGTGCGCTTCCGCAAAGAAGAAGAGATGCGCAAAGGCGCCGATCTGGTCCGCGCCGACGGCTATACCGGCGACGTGAAAATCCTGACGTCGTGCCCATCGTGCCTGCAAGGCTTGTCGCGCTTCAATAACGACAGTGGCACCAGCGCCGACTACATCGTCGTTGAAATCGCGAAGCACGTCCTGGGGAAAGACTGGATGGCCGACTTTGTCAGGAAGGCCAATAGCGGCGGCATCGAGCGAGTCCTGCTGTAAGGGGCGGGCGGTGTTTGCCCCGTGCCGCGCTTGCTTCCCGCATGCGCAGTGAAATCGGCAATCGGCCTAGAGAATGATCCTCTTTCGCGTGTGGCCTGCCGTATGGCACCATTTGCATTCGCGCGGGTCTCACTACAAGCTGACCTGATTGCGCGCATTTGGCGGTGCAGTCCTATTATCTCTCAAAAGGCTCTTGCGACACATGACCCGATTTACGCCCGCGATGCTCGCCCTGACAATGGCCTTTGTCGCCATGCCGGCAACCGGGAGGACGCCCGCGGAGATGGCGGATTTCCGTGCGGTGAAGTCAACACCGGCCGCGCACGCCACCACCACCAATCGGCTTATCGTCAAATTTCAGGAACGCGCGTCGGCGCAGTCGGTGGGTTCCACTTCCGGCCTCTCGGTGGCGGAACTTTCGGCAGATGCCGGAGTTGACGTCAGTTTTGTGCGCGAAATGTCGACCGGCGCGCGCGTGCTCCGGTTGCCGCAATCGCTGCCGCTGGGGGATGTCGAGGCGATTGCGCGGAAAATCGCCGCGCGCGCGGACGTGGAATACGCCGAGCCCGACATCCGCATGTACCCGATGCTCGTTCCCAACGATCCGCAATTCACCAATCAATGGCATTTGACGGATTACCTTGGCGGCATCAACGCGCCGCAGGCGTGGGACATTACCACCGGGGTGGCCAGTACCGTAATTGCCGTCATCGACACCGGCAGCACCGCGCATCCCGATCTCGACGGCAGACTGTTGCCCAGCTACGATTTCATTGGTGATCCCATCGTCGCCAATGACGGCGATGGACGCGACGCGGATGCCAGCGATGCCGGCGATTGGGTCACGGCAGCGGAAAAGGCCGAGGCGAAATTTTCCAGTTGCGATGTGGAGGACTCCAGTTGGCATGGCACCCAGGTGGCCGCCGTGCTTGGGGCGTCAACCCAGAATGGACGCGATACTGCCGGTATCGACTGGGCGGCGCGCATTTTGTCGGTGCGGGTTCTGGGAAAATGTGGCGGCCTGACATCGGATATTGCCGACGGCATGATGTGGGCCGCGGGCAATCCTGTTCCGGGCGTGCCGGACAATCCCAATCCGGCGAAGATTCTCAATCTCAGCCTGGGTGGCCAGAGCAGTTGCTCCAATACCTATCGCAACGTCATCACTCAATTGGTTGCTGCGGGCAAGATCATCGTTGCATCCGCCGGTAATGAGAACAGCAGCGCCGATGAATCACCCGCGAGCTGCCCGGGAGTCATCAGCGTGACGGCGGTGGGGCGAAGCGGCAGCAAGGCCTCATACGCGAGTTTTGGAAGCAAAGTAACGCTGGCCGCGCCGGGTGGCGACGGCGGCGATCTAATTACCCTTGGTAATACAGGGGTCACTGTCGCGGGCGTGGCAACGGTGATTGGTACCGCCGGGACCAGTCTTTCAGCGCCCGTAGTCAGCGGGGTGATCTCGCTGATGCTGGCGCTTCGACCCGATCTAGATGCCCCGGCCGTGACGCGCATTCTGGCGGCGTCGGCGCGTCCGTTCCCCGACAGCACCTGCGATACCAATATCTGTGGCGCGGGAATTGTCGATGCAGCGGCCGCACTGCGCTCGACCCGCGACCAATCGCTTGGCGTCGCCACCCTCGTGGGTTTTCAGGATGCCGATGTGGGTCGTCCCAATGCCGACGTCAACCTGAAGGTCACCAACCTCGCCGCGGGCACGGCAACTATTGGCGCGCTATCGTTCACCGGTGGCGGGGACTTTTCCGCTACCGGCAACACCTGCGCCAACATCTTCCTGACCTCCGGGAGCAGCTGCAATATCACGCTGCGATTCAGCCCCGTCGCGAAGGACATGCGCCAAGGAGAGCTCGCCTTTTCGGCCAGTGACGGGCGCACTTACCGCATCAGCCTGGCGGGCTTTGCCTATCCATCAGCGATGATCTACCAGCAGACGGCAGGAACCAGCGGTTCCGCCCAATACATCGCGAAGGCGGCAGACGGCAACTATTGGTACACACAGTCCTCGGCCAACCGCATCGCGCGCATGACGCCGGCAGGTGACGTGACGGAATTTGCATTGCCTTCTTCCGGAAGCAATCCGTTCGATATTGTGGCCGGGGCAGATGGCAACATGTGGTTCACGGAACTTGATGCGGGACGCATTGGCCGCATTTCGCCGAACGGGACCATCACGGAATTCACGCTGCCTTCCACATCCAGTCAACCACGCGGGATCGCCGCCGGCCCGGATGGCAACATCTGGTTTACCGAGATCACGACGGCGCGAATTGGTCGCATTTCGCCGCTAGGGGTCATCGCCGAATTCGACATTCCGTGGTCTGGCGCCAGCCCGCGCGGAATCGCCAAAGGCCCGGATGGCAATCTCTGGTTCACCGATTCCGGCGGGCTGGCAGTGGGCCGCGTCACGCCGTCTGGCGTGATGACACGTTTCAGCATTCCCTGGGCGAGCGATACGGTGCGCAACATTGCGCTCGGGCCGGATGGCAATCTGTGGTTCACGGAATTGAACGGCGATCGCATCGGCAAGGTCACGACTGCGGGCGTATTCAGCCAGTTCGCGTTGCCGCGCGCAGGTGCCGGGCCGCTGGGACTTTGCGCAGGGCCGGATGGTGCCGTCTGGTACACCGCCATCAATTCAAGCCGCGTCGGTC
>JBDTSU010000137.1:0-9368 GCA_039930965.1 Betaproteobacteria bacterium | reverse complement strand
CCATCAATTGGTCACGGCTCAGCACCCGCTGCGGGCGTTCGACCAATGCCGACAACAGGTCGAATTCTCCGCGCGTGAGGACAACTTCGTTGCCGTCAGGCCCGACCAGCCGCCGCGCCCCGCCATCGAGCGTCCAGCCATCGAACTGGTAACGCGGCGGTCTCTCGTTTCCGCCCGCGCCGTCTGCGGCGATGATGGGCGCACGGACGGAACCCGCGCGGCGCATGACCGCTTTCACCCTTGCCAGCAATTCGCGCAGGTCGAAGGGCTTGGTCACATAATCGTCGGCGCCGAGTTCCAGTCCCACCACCCGGTCAATGGTTTCGCCCCGTCCGGAAACAATGATGACCGGACCATTCCAGTTCGCGTGCAGGTAGCGCGCCAACTCGAGCCCATCTTCGCCGGGCAGGCCAAGGTCCAGCAGCACCACGTCGATATCACCGCCGGCGATCACCTTGCGCATACTTTCTCCGTCTTGCACGCAGGTCACCTCAAAACCGTACATGCCGAAGTAATTCTCGACCAGCCGGTTGATCTCCGGATCGTCATCGACGCTCAACAACCGGGGTAGCGGGAGATTCATTGGCGTATGCCCCGGGCCGGTTGCCGATCATTTACCAATCGATACAAATTGCCAAGAAGCATTTCTCGCGCATTCATCAAACAATCCTAGCATCCAGTCAAGTGGCACTATGTTGATCCAGTCCAAACTTGTGACGGAAAATCCGCCGTTCGCGGTTGAAATCGCGGTGGGACATATTTGCTCGGAACATCGCCGGATCATTCGCGTGCTGGAAGCGCTGGCGGCACATGGCCGGGACGTCGCGGCCGGGGCGTGCGCGGCGGACTTGCGGCTGATTGACGCGATGCTGAGTTACTTCGAGATGTTCTCCAGCCGGATTCACGATGAGGCCGAGGAGAAATATCTTCTCCCGGGCATGCGCGAACACGGCGCGCCGGACAGCGTGGTTGACTGCGCGATCGGCGCGCACCGTGCCGGCAGGCAACGGCTGACGGCCCTGCGCGACATCTTTCGCGTCTGGCAAGACCAGCCGGCTGTCGCGGCGCCGGCCTTTCTGGCGCAATTGCCCGATCACTTTGCCGTCGAGACCCTGAGCTTTTCCTTTGAGGAAAACGTGGTGCTGCCGTGCGCCTTTGAAACCCTTCCGACCGGCAGCTGGACGCTGATCGCCGACGCCTTTGGCATGCATGAAGATCCGTTGTTCGGTACCCGCCCGGCGCCGGCGCTGGCACCGCTGCAGCGCTGCCTGTTCGGCCCGGCTTCATCCCAGGTGAACTGACATGCCGGCAATGTCCCCGGGTTGACCGCCGTCAAAACCGGCGGCATCGGGTTAGGCAAAATCGGCACATGAATCTTCAACGCGCGCATGCGGCACCGGGCGGCCACTCAGCCGGTCCCGGCGCCAGCCACTGGCTGACCGACAGTCACGGCAGCCTGCCGCTGGTGGCGCCGCTGGCGTCACAATGGGACGCCTTGCTGCAGGCAACGGCTGCTCGCGCCACGGGAGGCGCGTCGCCGGCGCCGATGAGCGGCGCGGCGTTTGACTGGCTGATGCACCTGGCGATGTCACCCGGCACGCTTCTGGAATTGACCGATGTAACCGCGCGTCAATGGCAACGGTTGCAGGCGTTCTCACTACGCGCGGCGAATCAGGAAGCGGAGAACTGCATCGATCCTCTGCCGCAGGACAAGCGATTCAACGACGGGCGCTGGCGCCGCTGGCCCTACAACATCGCGGCACAGTCATTCCTGCTGGGCCAGCAATGGGCTCACCGCGCCACCGCCGGCGTGCCCGGTGTGTCCTCGCATCACGCCGACATGGTCACCTTCGCGATGCGGCAATTCATGGACATGTTCGCGCCGTCGAACTTCGTTGCAACCAATCCGGTCGTCACCGAGGCGACCCTGCGCGAGGCGGGCATGAACCTGTTTCGTGGCGCGGCGCACTGGCTTGAGGATGCGCAGCGCCAACTGGCAGGCCGTAAACCCATTGGCACCGACGATTTTCCGGTCGGCGTAAAGGTGGCGCTCACGCCTGGCAGCGTGGTTTTCCGGAACGGGCTGATGGAACTGATCCAGTATGCGCCGACGACTGCTTCGGTCCACCCCGAACCGGTGTTGATTGTGCCGGCGTGGATCATGAAGTACTACATCCTCGACCTGCAGCCACACAATTCACTGGTCAAATTCCTGGTTGACCATGGACACACGGTATTCATGATTTCATGGAAGAACCCCGCCGCAGCGGATCGGGATGTCGGCATGAACGACTACTTGCGACTCGGCCCGCTGGCGGCGCTGACGGCGATCAGGGCCATCGCGCCGGGCAGGCGGGTGCACGCCGCCGGCTATTGCGTGGGCGGCACGCTGCTGGCCATTGCGGCGGCAAGTCTGGCCAAAAGCGGCGCCAGGTCGCGCAGTCCACTCGCCACCGTCACGCTGCTCGCAGCCCAGGTCGACTTCACCGAACCGGGCGAGCTGTCACTGTTCATCGACGAGGCGCAAATCAGTTTCATGGAGCAACTCATGCGCACGCAGGGATACCTGGATGCCAGCCAGATGGCGGGCGCTTTCATGCTGCTGCGCTCCAACGATCTGATCTGGTCCGCGCGCATCAATCATTACCTGCTCGGCAAGCGGGAACCCCCATCGGACCTCATGGCGTGGAATGCCGACTCGACCCGCCTGCCTTACCGCATGCATTCGGAATACCTGCGTTCGCTTTTCTTGCACAATGAGCTGGCGACCGGCCGTTACCAGGTCGACGGCCGGCCCGTGGCCATTACCGATATTCGCGCGCCGATCTTCGCCGTCGGCACCACCTATGATCACGTCGCGCCCTGGCGTTCGGTCTACAAGATCCACCTCCTGACCGATACCGACGTGACATTTGTGCTGGCCAGCGGCGGTCACAATGTCGGCATCGTCGCCGCACCGGGGAACGACCGGAATCCGGGACGGGGCCAGTATCAGATTAAAACCCACGGCCACAATGCACCCTATCTGGATGCCGAGGCGTGGCACGCGCTCGCGGCCATGCATGCCGGCAGCTGGTGGCCGGCCTGGCAGGCCTGGCTCGCTGATCATTCCGGGCGGCGTGGCAAGCCGCCTTCGATGGGTGCCGCCAAGGCCGGCTTTCGACCGCTCGCACCGGCGCCGGGCACCTACGTCCTGGCCACCTAATCTGTTCGTTGGCGCACGAGTTCTTGGGTAAAGTCAAGCACCGGCGCGGCTTTCTGGGCGAAATGCCGCTGAACGCCGCGCCAGTTCTTGACTTTGCTACGCGGATGCAGCCTTGTCGAGATCCCGCAACTCGCGCCGGAGTATCTTGCCAACGTTGGTTTTCGGCAGTGAATCGCGAAACACGATCGTCTTCGGATTCTTGTATCCGGTGAGGTTTTTGCGGCAGTAGTCGGCCACCTGTTCGGCCGTCAGCGATGCATCTTTTTTCACCACGAACAGCTTGACCGCCTCGCCGGACTTCTCATCGGCCACGCCGATGGCCGCGCATTCCATCACGCCGGGGCACGAGGCCACCACATCCTCGATCTCGTTCGGGTAGACGTTAAATCCGGACACCAGAATCATGTCTTTCTTGCGATCGACAATCTTGATGTGCCCGGTGGCGAGCATGACGCCGATATCCCCGGACTTGAAAAAGCCGTCGCGGGTCATGACCTTGGCGGTCTCATCGGGGCGCTGCCAGTAGCCGCGCATCACCTGCGGGCCGCGCAGGCAGATCTCGCCGGGCTGGCCGTCGGCGACAGGATTCTCATTGTCATCGCGAATCGACACCTCGGTGGAGGGCATCGGCATGCCGACGTCACCCGTGTATGCGGTGCTCATGACCGGGTTGCAGGTGGCCCCGGACGAGGTCTCGGTCAAACCGAACCCCTCGACAATGGGCGTATTGGTCAGCGCCAGCCATTTTTCAGCCACCGCGCGCTGCACGGCCATGCCGCCGCCGTTGGAAATGCGCAGGCTCGAAAAATCCAGCGTGCGAAAGCCCGCATGGTTGACCAGCGCGTTGAACATGGTGTTTACGGCCGGCAGTACGTTGAAGCGGTGCTTGCGCAGCACCTCCACCATGCCGTCCAGGTCGCGCGGATTGGGAATGAGAATATTGTGGCCGCCCAGTTTCATCGCCAGCCACATGACGCTGACCAGGCAGAAAATGTGGTACATCGGCAGGGCCGAGATGAATACCAGCGGATCCGGCGCGGGCCCCTTCGAGGTGTCCTTGAGCGCGGGCTGCAGCCATTCTTCGGCAATGACCGAGTTGCCGGTGATGTTGGCATGCACCAGGATCGCCCCTTTGGCGACACCGGTCGTCCCGCCGGTGTATTGCAGGAATGCGATGTCCTCCGGGCCAAGGTCCGGTTTGGCCAGTTTCAGGCGGCTCCCGGCGGCGAGTGCGGCGTTGAAGCGAATGGCACCGGGCAGGTTGAATGCCGGCACGGCTTTCTTGACATGGCGGACCACAAAATTGGTGATCAGGCCCTTGGGAAAGCCGAGCAGGTCTCCCACGGTGGCAATCACCGCAGTTTTGATCCGGGTATGCGCGATCACCGCTTCCAGCGTCGGCGCGAAATTCTCCAGGATGATGATGGCCTCGGCGCCCGAGTCGTTGAGTTGATGCTCGAGTTCACGCGGTGTGTACAGCGGATTGACGTTGGCGACCACGAAACCGGCGCGCAGCACGGCGAGGATCGCCACCGGATATTGCAGCACATTGGGCATCATCAGCGCGACGCGGGCGCCACGCGCGAGACCCCGCGATTGCAGCCACGCGCCCAATGCCTGCGACAACTTGTCGACCTCGCGATAGGTCAGCGTCTTGTCCATGCACGTGTACGCGGCGCGTTCGGCGAATTTCCCGAATGCTTCTTCCGCCATGGCCGGCAGCGAGGCATAGCGGTTCACATCGATCTCGAATGCGACACCCGGCGGATAGTGCTTCAGCCAGGGCTGATCAGCGGTATTGAATGACGCCATGGTTCACTCCTCCTCGATTGGGTCTCCGCCACGTTTGCAAATCGCCGTGGCAAATGACCGGTTCAGATCATTCTATGCGGAACCCATGCGGCCGCATCGGCTTCATTTGCGCGGCAGGTATTTTCCCAGTTCCCATTTCGCCAAGGCGGCACGATGAACTTCATCCGGTCCATCGGCAAAACGCAGGGCGCGTGCCGCGGTATAGGCGTAGGCCAGCGGAAAATCGTCGGACAGCCCGGCGCCGCCGTGCGCCTGCATGGCCCAGTCGATGACCTGCTGGGCAACATTGGGCGCCACCACCTTGATCATGGCGATCTCGGTGCGCGCCGCCTTGTTGCCGACGGTGTCCATCATGTATGCCGCTTTCAGGGTCAGCAGCCGCGCCTGGTCGATCAGGCAACGTGATTCGGCGATGCGCTCATGCCAGACCGACTGCGCGGCGATCGGCTTGCCGAACGCCACGCGCGAAGACAGGCGCCTGCACATCAATTCCAGGGCGCGTTCGGCGAGGCCGATCACGCGCATGCAATGGTGAATCCTTCCCGGCCCGAGCCGGCCCTGCGCGATTTCGAATCCCCGGCCTTCGCCCAGCAGAATATTTTCCCTGGGCACGCGCACGTTGTCGAAGGTGATTTCGCAGTGGCCATGCGGCGCATCGTCGTAGCCAAACACGGGGAGCGGCCGGTCCACCGTGATGCCGGGCGTATCGGCCGGCACGAGGATCATCGACTGCTGCGCGTGCCTGGCGGCGTCGGGATCGGTCTTGCCCATGACGATGTAGATCTCGCAGCGCGGATCCCCGGCGCCCGAAATCCACCATTTCCGGCCATGCACGACATAGGCATCGCCGTCGCGGCTGATGCGGGTCTCGATATTGGTTGCGTCCGACGACGCCACACCCGGCTCGGTCATGGCGAAAGCGGAGCGAATCTCGCCGGCCAGCAGCGGCGTGAGCCAGCGCGCCTGCTGTTCCGGCGTGCCATAGGTGGCGAGAACCTCCATGTTGCCGGTGTCCGGCGCGGAGCAATTGAATACCTCCGGCGCCCAATGCACCCGCCCGGTGATTTCTGCCAGCGGCGCGTATTCGAGGTTGGTCAGGCCGGCACCCAGCCCGGGTTGCGGCATGAACAGGTTCCATAGCCCCGCCGCCTTTGCCTTTGGCTTCAATTCTTCGATGATCGCGGTCGGTGTCCAGCGCTTGCCGGCCCGGGTGTTGGCCTCGACGTCCTGGTGAAAGCGATGTTCGTTGGGCGTGATGTGTTCGGCGAAGAACGCATGCATGCGTTGCTGAAGATCGATCACTTTCGGTGAAAAGTTGAAGTCCATGCCTATGCCTTTTTGATCAGTGTTTCGGCGACTTTCCAGCCGAGTTCGGCCAGCGGCCGCGCGGCCCTGCCCATCGCCATGGCCTGTTCGGAGGCGGCCGTGCCGTCCACCACCCGCTTCATGATGCCCTGCAGGATGCCGGCCATGCGGAACAGGTTATAGGCGAGGTAATACTCGAAGTTGTCGATGCCGGGCCGGCCGGTGCGCCGGCAATAGGCGTCAACATATGAGTTGAAATCGGGAATGCCGAGCTCGCGCAAATTCAATCCCGCCAATCCGCGAAAGGTGCTCGGCGCCACATGCCAGGCCATGCAGTGATAGGCGAAATCCGCCAGCGGGTGGCCGAGCGTGGAGAGTTCCCAATCGAGTATGGCGAGAATGCGCGGCTCGGAAGGATGAAAAATGAGGTTGTCGAGCCGATAGTCGCCGTGGACGATGGAGGTTTCGTCGCCGGGCGGGATATGCAGCGGCAACCACTCGATAAGCCGGTTCATCGCCTCGATATTTTCGGTCTCGGAGGCACGATACTGCTTGGTCCAGCGCCCGATCTGGCGTTCAAAATAGTTTCCCGCCTTGCCGAAATCAGCGAGGCCGATGGCCGCGTAATCGACTTGGTGCAGGCGCGCGATGACGTTGTTCATTTCATCGAAGATCGCCGCGCGCCCGGTGGGGGTCATTCCCGGCAGGGCCGGATCCCAGAGCACGCGCCCGGCGACGAATTCCATGATGAAGAACGCCCGACCGATGACCGACTCGTCCTCGCAGAGCGCGTACATCCTTGCCACCGGCAGGCTGGTCTTTCCGAGCGCGGCCATCACCCGGAATTCGCGTTCGATCGCGTGCGCGGACGGCAACAGCCTGGCTGCCGGCCCGGGTTTGGAACGCATCACAAAGGTCGCCGCCGGCGTGACCAGCTTGAAGGTGGGATTGGACTGGCCACCCTTGAATTGCTCGACGTTGAGCGGGCCTTCGAAACCATCCACATGGGACGACATCCACGCTTGCAGTGCGCCGACGTCAAACTGCTGGCGCGAGGCGACCGGCATCGTGCCGGCGAAATGCTCAAAGCCCTGGTCAGACATTCGCCTGTACTCCGTGGGTTCGGCGGAACTTTGCATACTGCTCGAACAATGTTTCCATGGTGGTGCGACGATCGCCCGGCTGCAACCAGTCGAGCGGGGAGAGATTTACCATGCGCAGCACCACATCGACCCGCGTCGTGCCGACGTCGACCACGTTAATGCAGGCGGGACTCTGTTCGAAGGCGCCCAGCAATTGCCGCCGGCCGGTGAGCAGATAGGAAAGAATGGCGCGGTTGACCGCGCCATGCAGAACCAGCAGCAACGTGTTCCAGCCGGCATCGTCGCGCAGCGCGTCGATCTCCGGCAGGACGCGGTCAAGCATTTGCCCGACCGTTTCGCCGCCAAGGAATTGCACGTCCTCGTGCACCACGCCGTCGGTGACCGCGGTGAAAGATTGCAGCAGATCCTTTTCGGCGATTGAGGCCAGGCGCCCGCCGCGAATCTCCTGCAGGCCGGGGCGCTGTTCGACCGGCCCTGCGTGGCCAATCGCCGCCAGCACCTGCCGGGCGGTCTGTTCGGTACGCGCAAGACCGCTGGTTATGACACGGTCGAAGCTGACGCCATGCTCGGCAAACAGCTCACCCGCGGCGCGCGCCTGGGCAATGCCGTGCTCATTCAACGGCACCGTGTCGGGCGGCAGCGGTTTACCTTCGGGCGTGAAGTAGGTAACGCTGCCATGGCGCATCAGGTAAATGCGCCGGCGTCCGGGGCGATTGCTATGGTCCGACATGGTAGTTCCACCGGGCGCCGCCACAGATCATCTTGCGCCGGCCGAGAAAGGGATTTTGCCGGTGAGCAATTGATAGAACATCACCCAGTCACCCATCAGGCTGTAAGCCGGATAGGTAAACGTCGCCGGCCGGTTGTGTTCAAAAAAGAAATGGCCGATCCAGGCGAATGTGTAGCCGGCAAGCGGCACGCCTGCCAGCCACCAAGGGTTACCGGTGAGGAAAGCGGTTGCCAGGATGGCCAGCGCGACCCAGCTGCCCATGAAATGCAGGGTACGGCAGACAGGATTCGTGTGCTCGGCAAGGTAGTAAGGATAGAACTCGCGAAAGGTTTGGTATTTTCTATCCATCAAGGTATTCGATTCAGTGGCGGAAACCTGATTCCATTCTATCGAGTTTTCTCAATAATCCCGGCCAGGCGAGATTGCCGCCCAGTCCCTTGGTCACGACCTTTGCCTGCGCCTGCGCGCCGTCGAGAATCGGTTGCGGAATCGGTATCAGTTCGCTGCCGCCGGACTGGGCGCGGATTTGAATATTGCAGGTGGTCTCGAACAGGTACATGCCGAGGAAGGCATCGGCGACCGTCTCGCCGACTGTCAACAGGCCGTGATTGCGCAACATCAGGAAAAACTTGTCGCCCATGTCGCGCACCAGGCGCGGTTTCTCGCTTTCATTCAGTGCCACACCTTCATAGCCGTGGTAGGCGAGGCTGGCCAGCACGAAAATCGACTGCTGCGAAATCGGCAGCACGCCGTTCTTTTGTGCCGAGACCGCGACGCCGTTGGCGGTATGGGTATGCAGCACGCATTTCGCGTCCTCACGCGCGGCGTGGATGGCGCTGTGTATGGTGAATCCGGCGGGATTGATCGGGAAGGGATTGCCAGCGTCGAGCTTGTTGCCGGCGAGGTCGATCTTCACCAGGCTGGAGGCGGTGATTTCCTCGAACAGCATGCCGTAAGGATTGATGAGGAAGTGGTGATCGGTACCCGGAATGCGCGCCGTGATGTGGGTGAAGACGAGGTCGGACCAGCCGTGGTGGGCGATCAGCCGGTAACAGGCGGCGAGATCGACGCGCGTCTGCCATTCCTCGGCGGAGACTTTGTTTTGCATACTGGGGATTGTGAAGGTATCCATCGGGTTCTCCGCTCACGAGGGCGTTCGGCCCATATCGCTAGTTTAGCCGCCGGGGCAGCCGTCGCCACGGGCGGCATGTTT
>JBDTSU010000136.1:0-9417 GCA_039930965.1 Betaproteobacteria bacterium | reverse complement strand
CAGGCGGCAACTCCAGGTACGCATCGACGCCGTAGTCGTCGTTGACAATGCGCATCCCGGCCTTGCGCGCGATGTGCATAATGGCGCCATTCTGCGCAAGGCAGTTCATGAATAGCTCGACAATTTGAAGGTTGCGCGCACGCATGGCGGCGCGATTGAATAGTGCCGTGCCAATTCCCAGTCCGCGATAGGCGGACAGTACGCTGACGCCGAGTTCGGCGGCACCGTCCAGGCAGGCAAGATGGCCGATGCCGACCAGTGTCAGGTCGTCGTTGTACACAGCTAATACTGCGTCGCGCTCGAAACGTATGCCGTCCACGTAGGCGTGACGTGCGTCGCGGTTGAGCAAGCTCCCGAAACGCAGATAGACATCGTCGTCGGCGAGTTCGTCGAAATGGCGTTTCACCAGGTCGGTGTGAGTTTGATCAAGTTGGTGGATGGGAATCGTCATGGCTTGCTCCCAGTGGAGCCCTGAAAAAAAAGCCCCCGGACATAGCCCGGGGGCCGAATCCATGCCAAAAGGCATGGAGGAGGAGACGGAAATGCGTCGCAAGCCTACCCGCAGCCGGAACTTTGAAGTAAGCGCTGGCAAATGAGCGTTAAAAGCGGTGCGGTAACGCAGTTGAATACTCGTCAGGCGTGACAACCAGCGCGTTGATTGCGGCCAGCGTTGTAGCGCTGAGGCGCGTTGCACCAGACCAGAGTGCGAATATTCCCGTGGCGATGAGTTCAGCCAGCACCACAGTGCGCTCCAAGCGGGCGCGTTTAATGTGCGTTTCGATAGAACGATAGTCGGTCACAAAAACCTCCATTGTGTGGAAGAGGTGGATCAAACAGTTGTAGCCGGATAGACTGCTTCTGCATGTAACGCGGTAAACCCGTGATCTTGTAGGGATATTATTGCGCTGCACCATTTCAATATCGGCCCAATGCTTGTCAAAATCCAATCGTATGTTTGGATGGGAGACATTGATTTTATTGATGCAGATCACGCAATTGCTGCGGCACAGCAATTTCCCGTAGAATTGGTTTTTGAGTGCAGGCGGTCCCCATGGAGCTTTACCAGCTACGTACCCTCGCCGCGATTGCCGAAGCCGGCCAACTGACGCGGGCTGCCGAAAAACTGCATCTCAGCCAGCCGGCCTTGAGTGCGCAACTCAAGGCGCTCGAAGAGGAGCTCGAGTTGCAGCTATTTGAACGCACCCCCGCCGGCATGATCCTGACAGCCGCCGGCAGACGCGTGCTGGCAAGTGCCGGAACCGTGCTTGCCGCGGCCCAGGCACTGCAAAACGAAGCACGCCTGCTCAAGGGTCAGGTCGTCGGCAAGGCGAGCATCGGCACGCTGAGTGATCCGGATTTCATCCGGCTCGGCCAATTCATGAATACGGCGGTCGCGCGTTTCCCCATGCTGGAACTCGAACTTCACCAGGAAGTCACCGGCACTGCGTTCGAACGCGTGGTATCCGGTGATTTCGATGCGAGCTTTTACTACGGCGAGATCGGCAATCACGATATTGCCGGCCTGCCGCTTCGCGATGTCGCCTATCGCGTCGCCGCTCCGGCGGAATGGCAGCCTCGCCTGCAGGATGCCGGCTGGGCAGAAATCGCCGAGATGCCATGGATCATACCGCCACCGGTAAGCACGCACCACAAGCTGGTGTACACCTTGCTGGGTAAATACGATGTCCAGCCGGGGAAGGTGGTGGAGGCGGATCAGGAGGCGGTCATTAGTTCGCTGGTCGTCTCCGGTGTCGGCATTGCGTTGATGCGCGAAGATATGGCGATGGAAAAGGTCCTGACCGGTGAAGTCTGCCTCTGGAGCGACATTCGGCTGATGACAACGCTATGGTTCATTTACCGCCGCGAACGCCAGCATGATCCGGTGATTCGCGCATTGCTGTCGGTGCAGGAGGAGCTTTGGGATTTGCGGCGTGACGCGCCGGTGTCGACTCGACAAGCCGCCAGCGTTGGATTGCAGGGTTAGCCTGCATATTGCATGGGTCGGACCCGGGGGACAGGATCTGCGTCAGTAAGGAAAGGCCTTCAGGAAACGCACCATTGAAATCGCGCCCTTGGGCGCGGTTGCCGTAAAAGAATAATTGCCGCGCGTCCACGCAAATACCAGGCCTTGCAAGGTTTCGCCAAGGATCCAGCTTTTGTCATCGCCCATCCGGAAATTCTTGCCTGCCTGCACTTTGACCTCATTGAGGCGATCGCGCGCTTCCTCTTCATCCCAGCACTGCACCAGTCTGACCGCAACCGGATGACCGGAGACGCTGTACATCGCTGATACCGGATCGCTGGTGAGTTCCCCGGTTGGCGTCGCGTGCGGACGTTCAAATTCCCCGGCGGAATGGGGCAAGAGTTGCAGCAGGCTGGTGCCGGCCGGCATCTTGCGCTGGTGACGCGATACCAGGTCGTTGCCCATTTCCGGCAGCGCCGACGGCGACGATTCCGCGCCGCCCGGCGCCAGCACCATCGTTGATTCGCTTCCCGGGCCCAGTTTCAGGGTTGCGTCGGGGTCAAAAGCCGGACCGGGCGCCGGTACCTCCGCGTGGACGGGTGCCGCTGGCCTAAGCGGCGCGGCAGCTTGCGGGCGCGCCGCAGGCTGGGGCTGGGCGATGGGGGTCGGCGCAGAGGATTTACCCGCCGCATCCTCGCGCCCGTCGACCGGTTCGGTTGAGCCAGGAGCCAGTGCCGGTTCCGCATCGCGCAGAAGCGTACCCAGATCCGTATTCAGGACCTTTCCCGCGCCTTTGGCGAGCGCACCGACATCGGTATTCAGCATCTTCCCGGCGTCCTTTACCAGGGACCCCATGTCCTTATTCAGAAGTTCCCCGAGTTTCCCCAGCACTTGGTGCCTCCTCCCGTTGACGGCAATGGAAATTTATCATGCATCGTCCGACCGTGTACGTAACATATCACCGACCCGCGTAAACCCGATCGGAGACTGTCATGGTGCGACCGACCCCACAGCAGCAACTCGATGGATTCATCGACAAGTTCACGCCGTCCATCGCCGCACAGATGCGGACGGCCATGTCACGGATGCTCGCCCGATTGCCGGGGGCAGTTGTCCTCGTTTATGACAATTACAATGCGCTGGCCGTTGGCTTCGGGCCAAGTGAGCGGACGTCCGATGCAATTTTTTCGCTGGCGGTGTACCCGCGCTGGATCAGCCTGTTCTTCCTCAAGAACGGCCTCGCGCTGCCTGACCCCCTGCATCTCCTGAAGGGCAGCGGAAAGGTCGTACGGCACATTGTGCTCGACGCAGCAGAGACCTTCGACCATCCCGCCGTGATGTCCCTGATGGACGCCGCGCTGGAACTGACGGACCGGCGCATCGACCCGACCCAACCACCGCGCCTGATAATCAAGTCGGTGTCGGCGAAACAACGTCCCCGCCGGCCGGCCGGATAGTCAGTTGCCGTGGGTGTCCGCTTTCTCGAAGACGCCGTGGTGCGTGTTTTTCTTCACCTGGTCCCAAATGAACAACCTGCCGTTCATCGCGACGTAAGTATTCGCGGGAAGCGATTGTGCAGCGGCCAGCGCAAAACCAAGATTGAACAGCGCGTCTGAACCCTGTACCGAATAGGGAATCATTGCGCCCGTGAAGACAATGGTCTTGGCGAGCCCGGCCTTGCCGACAACCTGCGCGGTCTGCGCCATCGTGTCCGTGCCATGTATAACCACGATGCTATTTTCTGGCGCGGCGCGGCAGGACTCCAGCACGCGCTGGCGATGTTCGTCCAGCATATGCAGGCTATCGATGAGCTGATTGATTTCCAGCGCGACCGGAATGGTCACACGCGATTGCTCCAGGATCGCCGGCAGGTGCGAGTTCTTGAAGGTCAGTTCACCCTTGATCGCATCGTAATGCTTGTCGAACGTGCCACCGGTCACGATGATGCGCGTGGCGGGCGCTGATTCCGTCGGTTCGTCAGTCATGGGTGGGTTGGCGGTTTGGCATCGGCGGGATAATCCTGGCGGCAGGACTGTCATTGTAGCGCGCGCCGCAGGTATCATTGAGCATGGGAATTCTTCAATCATGAGCATTCTTCTCAAGGCACTCAAGCAGGCGGCAACGGATCGCAACGCTGGCCGCCACGCACCACCACCATCCGTGCCGGGTAAGAAACCGTCTGATGCGGCCCTTGCACGTCGTGATGTCGATGCTGGCGGAACGGGGGCCACCCATGACGTGCCGGCGTACGGCGCGCTGTGGATTACGCTTGCGTTGGCAGTGATCAGTGCCGGCGGATTCGGCTACTGGATGAGGGGAATGGCCCCGATCCGCCCGCAGGCACCACTGGCTGGATCGTTCACGGCAGCCATGCCGCCGGCAGGACTGATGGCCGCGCCAGCCAGCACGCCGTCTACCTTGAAGATGCATGAAGCAGGGCCGCTGCAATTGCGGCTCGATCGCCACCTCGATACGCCGCCGGTCCGCGCACGTTGACGATGTCGCGAAGCCGGGACGCGTAAGCATCGCCATTGCGGGGATAATGGCGTTCTTTCCACCACGCGAAGAGCGCCAGAATGTACCAGACCTATTTCAACGGCCAATGGACCGAAGGCAATACACCCTTGTTCGGCGCCATGGACCACAGTGTTTGGCTCGGCTCGTCCGTTTTTGACGGCGCGCGTTCAATTCGGCGGCAAGTGCCCGACCTCCGCCTTCACCTCGCACGGGTGATCAAGTCTGCCGATCGGGTGGGATTGCGGTGCCCGTATACCGTGGACCAAATGATGACGCTTTGCCGGGAAGGCATCCTCAGGTTTCCGGCGGACGCGGAACTCTATGTGCGCCCGCTGGTCTTCGGCACCGATGGCCTGCTGATACCGGTTCCCGAAAAATCGGCATTTGCACTGACGCTGTTTGATGCGCCGTTGCCGGCGTTTTCCGGATTTTCGGCGTGTCTGTCCAACCTGCGCCGGCCCGATCCGCTGGTCGCCCCGACTGATGCCAAGGCATCGTGCCTGTATCCCAATTCGACCAAGGCCCTGCGCGAGGCGAAGGCGCGCGGTTTCGACAACGCTGTCGTTTGTGATGGCGAGGGCCGTGTTGCCGAATTCGCCACCGCCAATATCTTCCTGGTCACGCCGGCCGGAAAAGTCGTCACGCCGCTGCCAAATGGCACCTTTTTGTCCGGGATCACTCGCGCTCGCGTGATCGCACTGCTTGCGAAGGAAAACATCACCGTCGAAGAGCGTGAGGTCCGGCCGGCCGAACTGGAGACCGCGCTGGAAATCTTCAATACCGGCAATTTTGGCAAGGTGACACCTTGCATCCGCTATGAGACGCGTGCCTTGCCCGTGGGACCGGTGGCGACGCTGGCACGCGATCGCTATATGGAATTCGCGGCAGGCGAAAGCGTATAAGGAGATACCCGGCCGCGATGCAATCAGCCTGTCACGATCGCCGGTGGCGGGTCAAGCGCCGCGGGCAGCGAGTTCCACCTGCAGTCGATCGAGCATGATGCGGGCGTCCGGCGATTCCGGCCGGGCCTGCAATGCGGCCCGGCACTTTTCGATCGCCGCGTGCAGGTTTCCTTTGCGCTGATCGTGCTCGGCCAAGAGTAGATACTCCAATGCGTCGATCTGGAACGACGGGATGCCGGTAATCAACTGAAACGGCCGCTCGACGACGCCTTTTTCGATGACCAGAATCGAATCGTAGAAGTGCAGTCCATACGCCGACGTTGTAAGCAGGTCCGGCTGATGGTCCTCGCTCACCGAATACCAGGCGTGCATTTGATCGATGAATAACTTGCTGTATTCGATGAACGTGCCCGGCTTGCGAAGGCCGCCACCCCAACGTGGAAAATAGCTGGTGTGCAAGTCTTCGGCAAGATAGATGCCGCCTGCCTTCACCGCCGGGTACATCTCCTTGAACGTTACGATCTGCTGGTGCATCGTATGGCCACCGTCATCGATCACGATGTCGAAGTCGCCAAATTTCTCGCGCAATCGCTGGTGAGTTTCCGGATCGTCCTGATCGCCAATCACGATTTCGATGCCGGGTTCCGCCAGCGCCGCGCAGCGGGGATCGATATCTACACCGATGATCTGCGCCTGCGGACCGAAGTAGTGTTTCCACATCTGCAGTGAGCCGCCATGGAACACGCCGTACTCGATCAGGCGGATTGGCCGGTTTCGAAATGCGCTGAAATGGCGTTCATAGATACTGAAATAGTGCCCCCATTTGTGAATCAGGCGTCCGGGGTTGTCGTCGAAATACCGATATAGATCGCTCATTGCGCGTTGTGTGGGAAATGGGAATAGCGGGGGGGGCGGCGAGAAAAGTGAACGTATTCTACTGAAATCGAGGATAATCCGATATCGGCGATTAGTTCCAGTCCTCGCGCCGTCGTCATCCCTGACGCATTCCCCAAGCAACCCCGTTTGCCTACGACTGGCGCACTTCACAAATGAAGTCGCGACAGGCCGACTCCTCTAAAAAGTAAATCATGTCTTTCGCCTCCCTCGGCCTGTCCGAGACACTCGTGCGCGCCGTCACTGAACACGGCTATACCGCCCCCACACCCATTCAACTGCAGGCAATCCCTGCTGTGCTGGGCGGCGGCGACCTGCTCGCCGGCGCACAGACCGGCACCGGCAAGACGGCAGGATTCGTCCTGCCATTGCTGCAACGCCTGTCAACAGTGCCATCCAGGAAGCTGACCGGGACCAAGCCGGTCCGCGCGCTGATCCTCACGCCCACGCGTGAACTTGCCGCGCAAGTCGAAGAAAGCGTGCGTGTCTACGGCAAGTATGCCAAATTTTCGTCCGTCGTCATCTTTGGTGGAGTCGGCATCAATCCGCAAATCGCGGCGCTGAAACGCGGCGTCGATATCGTCGTGGCCACACCCGGCCGCCTGCTCGATCTGCACCAGCAGCGCGCGGTGGACCTCTCGCATGTCGAAATCCTGGTGCTCGATGAGGCCGACCGCATGCTGGATATGGGGTTCATTCACGACATCAAACGCATCCTTAAACTGTTGCCGGCGAAACGCCAGAACCTGCTGTTTTCGGCAACTTTTTCCGACGAAATCAAGACACTCGCCGACAGCCTGCTCGACAATCCCGCGCTTATCGAAGTCGCACGCCGCAATTCAACCGTGGAAGCCATCACCCAAAAAATCCACCCGGTTGATCGCGATAAGAAGCGTCAGCTGCTGTCCCACCTCATCAAGACCCAGAACTGGCATCAGGTGCTGGTGTTTACGCGCACCAAGCACGGTGCCAACCGGCTCGCCGAACTGCTGAACAAGGACGGCATCACCTCGCTCGCGATCCATGGGAACAAGAGCCAGGGCGCGCGCACCAAGGCGCTGGCGGAATTCAAGACCGGTGACCTGCAGGTGCTGGTCGCGACCGATATCGCCGCGCGCGGCATCGATATCGACCAGCTTCCGCATGTGGTGAATTACGATTTGCCGAACGTCGCGGAAGACTACGTTCATCGCATTGGCCGTACCGGGCGCGCGGGCGCATCGGGTGAAGCCGTTTCGCTGGTATGCATTGATGAAGCCGGATTTCTGCGTGATATCGAGCGACTCATCAAACGCGAAATTCCCAGCGTCGTCGTCCCCGGATTCGAACCCGATCCGCACGCGAAGGCGGAGCCGATTCAATTGCGTTCCCCGGGGCATCGCCCTGGTGGCCGATCACAACCCCGCGCGGGCCAGGGGCGTGGGCAGCAAAAAAGCCATGCCCCGGCGGCAGGCGCACCGCCGCAGCAAAGGCGGCAAGGCAATCCGCTGGGAACCGGGCATAACAAGCCTCAGGGCAGCCGCTCGCAAGGGCGCAGCGGAAGCGGTGCAAAGGGGCGCTAGCGCGGCAAATCCGGGTGCGGGGGCACCAGCCGCCATTCGATAACGGCCTGCAATCGCAGGCCGCTATCATTGGTGCGGCGAAGCCACTCAGTTGCCCGTGTCAGGCAATCGCCCGTCCATGCGCCCGCGCTGCTGCCACAGAATCCACCCGGCCCAGGCCATGGATATCACCATGACCAATGCGCCCAGTTTATGTACCAGCCAACCGAGGCTGTGCGCGCGCCGGGTCTGTCCGGTCGCTTCGAGAAGATACATCCAGTCGTGTCCACCTTCTTCACCGGTCCGGCCGCCGAGCAACACCAGTTGCGGGTGCAGCGCATCATATACATAAGGCGCCACGTCCAGCAGGCTTACGCCAACCAGCCACAAACAGATGGCCGCGCCGAAAGGATCGCGATTCTTAAACAGCAGCGCGCCGCACAGGACAGCGGGCATCAACAATTGCCCAAGTGTTCCACCCAGTACGGCCATGAACTCGCCGAACAGGCGGAAGATGACATGCCCGGCCTCGTGAAAGACCAACAGCGGACCATGCAGAAATGAGCTGCCGATTTCTCCGGTCTGATGGTCCATCCACATCAACCGCAGTCCCCACAGGACAAACAACAACCAGAGGACCAGGCGTGACCAGAAAGGCGCCGGCTCGATGCGCGGTGGAACGAATCGCACGGCGGCGCGAAATTGGCTGCACAGCTTTTGCAGACGGCCGTCGTCAACGGTATGCTTCGTCGCAGTGACCGATTGGCGCGGCCGCGGCGCGGCAAACTTGGCAAGGATAAGGCCGCAGGCCGGGCATGCCGCGGGCATCGACTGGTCGTCGGGCATCGGGCAATGCCCGCATTTTGGACAGCGATTGTAAAAGAATGTGTCAGACATTGTGTGCAGCCGGGATTGCGACGATAGTAGCGCAACGTGGCATTTTAGTGGCTTCGCGGGCCGGCCCATTTCGGCGCCGGAATATTGGTCGACCCGGCTAAGCAATTGCCGGCGTGGCCTTTTCGACCGCTCAAACAATACGTTCAGCATGATGACTCCCCCCCGGAAACTGGAAGCAGGGCAAGAGGCTTTGCCGGAGTTTTCACCGGCCGGAAGGCGTGCGTCGGCGCACCAGGCACGGCTGAATTGCGAGGCTGCGCTGGCCAATGCCGCGGTCGGAATTTTCTCTACCGGTGATCTTCCCGGCTCTTTCAGCCGCGCGGGTGACACGCATTTCGAAATTAACGTATTGAAGCCGAGCGGATGGCTATGAACGCGAGCAATTGTTCCGCCGGCGAAAACGACTGCCGAATCCCCGCCACATCGGCGGCGATCGCAAATCGTTGCAGCGCATCGTCGCTGCGAAGGCTGGGGCTGGCGGTCGCCTGCGTCGCCGTTTTGTTCCTGCCTGCGATCGGCAACGCGGCGCTCAGCGCGGGCGATCTCGACGCCCAAACACTGGAGCGAATGGTCGCCGATGACCCGCGTGCCGCGGTCCGCGAAAGCGAGGCATGGCAGGCGGAGGGGCTAAAGAACGGTGACAAGGCCAAGCAGTTGCGCGCGCTGCGGTTGATGGTGATGGCGACGGCGCAACTCGAGGAAA
>JBDTSU010000135.1:0-9425 GCA_039930965.1 Betaproteobacteria bacterium | reverse complement strand
AGAAGCGCCAATATGCCTCCGTGCCCGGCCGCCAGACGAATGTGCTCGTCGATACGATGGGCTACTGGTGGCGATCGGTGCGCAATGGTCCGGTTACGTTTTATGGCGGGGTCGCGCTGTTGATCGTGCCCGCGTTGTTGCTGCTGTTCTATGCCGTCAAAGGCTCGATGAAACTGCACGCTCAACCCACGGGCAGGCTGATCGAACGCTTTAACGATGCCGAGCGGATGTCTCACTGGACGATGGCAATTTCCTTTGTCCTGCTTGCCGTGACCGGCCTGATTACGCTTTTCGGCAAATATGTTCTGCTGCCGGTGCTCGGTCCGACGGCTTTCTCCTGGGTCATCTCAACCGGCCTGCATGTTCACAATTTTATCGGACCGCTATTCGCGTTTTCGATTGTGGTGGCATTCTTCATCTTTGTGAAAGACAACTTCATGACCGGCGCGGATTTCGCCTGGCTGTCAAAATTTGGCGGCATGCTGTCCGAAAAAGAAATCCCCTCCGGCCGTTTCAACGGTGGCGAAAAGGTCTGGTTCTGGCTGGGTGTGGTCGGCTTAGGCACGCTGGTGACCGTAACCGGCATCATCATGCTTTTCCCGAACTGGGATACGGTAAGGGAAATCATGGCGGAAGCGAACCTGCTGCATGCCGTGGGGGCGATTGCATTTGCGTGCATGGCGTTTGCGCACATCTATCTGGGAACGATCGGCACCGAGGGCGCATACCAGGGGATGCGCGAAGGTTACGTCGATGAAACCTGGGCGCGGGAGCATCACGAACTCTGGTATGACGAAGTGAAAGCGGGCAAGGGTCCGGAAAAAATTACCGGTGCCGCGCAACCGGCTGCCGGCGACGATTGATGCGACCTGACTGAATGGAGATGGTGATGAGAATTCCTCAACTGGTATTGGCAATCGGTATCGCGTCCATCGGTGCATCGGCCTGGGCCAAGCTTCCACCGGCGCCGCCGCCGGATGCAGCGGCCATGGCCGCCAAGACCGCCAAGGCCGAAAAGGACAAGGCGGCGGCGGAGAAGACCAAGGCGCAACAGACTGCCGCCGAAGAAAAAGCCGTCAAGAACTTCCAGGCCAACATGAAGAAAGCGGGCAAGCCGATTCCGAAGCCGACTCCGATCGTGGTCGCCGCTGCGCCTGCCGCGCCGGCGGCCAAAGGCGCGGCGCCGGCGAAGGACGCGAAAGACGCCAAGCCGGCCAAGAAGTAGCGCCGCCCAGGTCAACTCGAGGAGATGAACATGCCCCTGAAACCAATCGTCATGGCCAGCGCATTGATGCTGGCCGGCTGCGCGCATTTTGGCGCGGCAGGTCCAACGGCGGTCGCAAAGCTCGAGCCCACCAAAGGCAACACGGCGAGTGGTTCGGTCACGTTCACGCAGGTCGGCGACAAGGTCCGCGTGGAGGCGACTCTCGCCGGACTGAAACCGGGCGCCGATCACGGCTTTCATATCCATGACAAAGGCGATTGCAGCTCCGGTGACGGCATGAGTACCGGCGGCCATTTCAATCCCCTTGGCAAGCCGCACGGCCACCATGGCGGACCGGAGCGGCACGCCGGTGATCTTCCAGCCGTGAAGGCCGACGCTTCCGGCAATGCGAAGATATCGGTAATGATGGACGTGATTTCGGTCTCGCCCGGGCCCACCAGCGTGGTCGGCCGCGGCATGATCCTGCATCGCGATCCGGACGACTACAAGACCCAGCCGACCGGCAATGCGGGGCCGCGGATTGCCTGTGCGGTGATCCAGGCGGGGTAGACCGTGCGGCGGCAGCAGGTCCGCCCATCATCGAACGGGCACCCTGTGTGCCCGTTTTGTTTGTTGAATGCGGCGTCGATGCGCTCGCTGCCGGGTTAGACAAAACCTGCGAAAATATCGCCTGAATCATCGCAACGGGGCTTGCGATTGATTGGTTCGCGTCCATCTGCCTATTGCCTTCCCCTCCCTAACTGAATGGAGTTGCCATGACCGTTTTCGCCCAAGTCGCCCTTCCTTATGCCAAGGATGCGCTGGCGCCGCACATTTCCGCCGAGACCATCGAATTTCACTATGGCAAGCACCACGCCACCTACGTCACAAACCTGAACAATCTGGCCAAGGGAACCGAATTTGAAAACCTGACGCTCGAAGAAGTGGTGAAGAAGGCGCCGGCCGGCCCGATCTTCAACAACGCCGCGCAGATCTGGAATCACGATTTCTATTTCCTCGGCTTCAAGCCCGCGTCGCAAGGTGGCGGCGGCAAACCGGGCGGTGCGCTGGCGGCTGCCCTCGACAAGCAATTCGGCACATTCGAGGAATTCCAGAAGCAATTCGACGCCAAGGCCGCCGGTACCTTCGGCTCCGGCTGGGCATGGCTATGCAAGAAGGCCGATGGCTCCCTGTCGCTGGAAAGCACCAGCAATGCCGCCACCCCGCTCACGCAGGGGTTGACACCGCTGCTGACCTGCGACGTCTGGGAACATGCCTACTACATCGACTATCGCAATAGCCGGCCCAATTACCTGAAGGGATTCTGGGCGATCGTCAACTGGGAATTCGTCGCGGCGAATTTTGCCCGGTAGTGGATTTGGGCACGCCTGTCGGATGCCAGGCCGGCGCGCGGCCCCGCCGGGCGTCACCGGCTCGCAAGCAGACGTCAGGTTTTGCGGGCAGGGCCGACCCATGTCATCCGTGAAACACTGGAAATGAGCATGACATCAACAGAAACCGTGACATTGGGCGGAGGTTGCTTCTGGTGCCTGGAAGCTGTCTTCGATGAACTGGTCGGCGTCGAGGACGTCGTCTCCGGCTATATGGGCGGGCCGGTGGCAGATCCGAGCTACGAAGCGGTCTGCTCGGGTGCTACCGGCCATGCGGAAGTCATTCAGGTCAAGTTTGACGTCTCAGTCATCAGTTTCCGCGAAATTCTCGAGGTGTTCTTTGCCATTCACGACCCGACCACGCTGAATCGGCAGGGCAACGACGCCGGCACCCAGTATCGTTCGGCGATCTTCTGGCACACACCCGAACAGCAGCGGGTGGCTGCGGAAGTCATTGCGGCCATCGACGGCAACGTGTGGGACAACCCGATCGTCACCCAACTGGTGCCTGCCGAAACCTTCTATGCCGCGGAGGACTATCACCAGGAGTTCTTCAAGCGCAATCCGCACCAGGGCTATTGCATGGCGGTCGTGTCTCCCAAGGTGAGCAAGTTTCGCAAGAATTTCACCTCGAAATTCAAGAAATAGCATTGCCCCGGCGGCCTCCCGAAACTGCTGCGGACGGTAGCAATTGAAAGGAGAGCGGGAATTTGGTTTTGCAAAGTTCCCAATGGGGAACAACTAATAACCGCGTCGTCCCAGCGCAGGCTGGGATCCAGTCCGTTCCATCTTATTGAAAATACGTTGGACTGGATTCCAGCCTGCGCTGGAATGACGAACTTTCGGGAGTTTCGAGATGTCCCCAGTGGCCCAGAATCAAGACGGACGCGCCTTCCCGGGCGAAAATGCCTGAAACACCGCGCCAGTGCTCGAGTCTAGCGCGATCCAGCCTGCGTTGATCAAGCCATCAGGGCGCAGTTCCCAGCCGCTTGACGCTTCCGGAGCCTGCAACCGACTGGCTGACCTTGGCATCGCCGTAATACTTGACATCACCCGAGCCCGCCACGCTGACTTTTAGCGATTCCCGTGCCCACACTGTGGCATCGCCGGAACCGGCCACGGATACCTTCACGTCGTTGGCCTCGAGTCTGCCGATCTTGAGATCACCTGATCCTGCAACCTTTGTTTCAACTGCTTTCGCCTTGCCACCGGCGGCAAAGTTTCCGCTGCCTGCAATAGACACGATCAACGATTCCGCATCCAGACGGTCGATCTTGACGTCGCCGGAGCCGGCAATGCTGGCCTTCAGCACCGGCGATTTCAAATTTGCGGCATGAAGGTCGCCGGCTCCCGCCACCGACAGGCCATCGATGTATTTTGCATTCACGACCACCTTGAGCAACTTGGAGCTGGTCGACAGGTTCTTTTCCGCGAAGCGAATTTTCAGGCCGCCGTTCTCAACCACGGTTTCTACCAGCGGAACGATATTGTCATCGCCCTCGATCGTGAGTCCTTCCGAACTGCCCTGGACGATTTCAACTTGAGCCGGAATGGAAAGTGAAATGCGGGTGTAGCCGCTGACAGGGCGGGTCTCGGTCTTTGCGACGCCCGAACCTTTGACCGTTTTGCCGCCCCAGCCCAAATTCCAGTCCCAGGCATGTGCCGCAGGCGCAAAGCCAAGCAGGCCCGCGCAAGCCAGGAGGCAAAGGAATCGATTGAAACTTCCAGGCAAAGTCATGGCCAAGCTCCTTAAATTGTTGGGTTTGACCATTAGATGCGGCCAGACGGGCGTTTGGATTTACGCAGCGGACAATTCACGCCTGATCCGTCGCGCGATCTCAAGGGCCGTGGCCGCATCCAGGTCGCAGACGGTCACGTGCCCCATTTTCCGGCCGGCACGCGCCGTGCGCTTGCCATAGAGATGCAGGTGAGCGCCCGGATGCTTCAGCACGGCCTGCCAATCCGGCGCGATTTCATGGCGTTCACCGCGCCAGCAGTCACCCAGCAGGTTCAGCATGACCGCCGGCGTATGCTGCGACGTGTCGCCCAGGGGCAGGCCGCACAGGACCCGTACTTGTTGCTCGAATTGCGAGGTGCGGCAGGCGTCGATCGTGAAGTGCCCGCTATTGTGCGGGCGCGGGGCGATTTCATTGATGAGAAGTTCGTCATGAACGGCACCTGGCACGACAAAAAACTCCACCGCCATCACGCCGACGTAGTCCAGTTTGTCCGCCAGTCTCGAGGCAATATCGCCCGCCGCTGCCGCCAGATCGGCGGATATCCGCGCCGGTGCGATGGTGAGGTCGAGGATGCCGTGGATATGCTGATTCTCCGCAACCGGAAAGAGGGCAATGGCGCCATCGGCCGTGCGCGCCAGGATGACCGAGAGCTCCTGCTTGAGCGGCAGGTATTCCTCGAGAATGCAATGCACGCCGTTCCATGCCGCGAATGTGGACTCAAGATCGGCCCGCGAGGTGATTCTTGCCTGGCCTTTGCCGTCATAGCCGAATCGAATCGTCTTGAGCACGGCCGGCGTCTTCACCGTTTTCAGCGCCGCATCGATATCCGCGGCGGCGCGAATCACGGCAAAAGGCCCGACCGGAAAACCATTGGCCAGGAAGAAGCCCTTCTCGGTGCTGCGGTCCTGGGCAATGGCCACCGCGTGGCCACTCGGCCGGACGGTGGTGTGACGCGCGAGCTCGATCAGTGCTTCCGCGGGCGCGTTCTCGAACTCGGTGGTAATGGCTGCGCAGGTCCTGGCCATCTCTTCCAGCGAAATCGGATGCGTGTAGGCCGTATTGAGATGGCCAGTGGCAAATTCGGCTGCCGGCGAGAGCGGATCCGGATCCAGCACCGTTACCCGATAGTCGAGGTTGCGCGCCGCCATGGTGAACATGCGGCCCAGTTGGCCGCCGCCGACCAATCCAAGGGTTGCGCCGGGAAGGATCATCGCGGCGTTGGCGGGCGCTGTGCGGCGCACACGGCGGCAACCGGCGCTATCGCGGCGGGCACGAATACCGCAGATCGTCCCGCACTTGTCCGCATTCCCGTCACAGGATGTCGGGCAACTGCATCGCCGCCACCATCTCTTTGAGGCTGTCGCGATAGTCCGCGAGCTTGTCCGCCAGCGCCGGATCATTGTTGGCCAGCAGGCTCACGGCGAACAGAGCGGCATTCGCGGCGCCGGCCTCGCCAATCGCGAAGGTCGCCACCGGCACGCCCTTGGGCATCTGCACGATGGAATACAGCGAATCCTGGCCGGCCAGGTGCCGGGAAGGCACTGGCACGCCCAATACCGGCAACGTGGTCTTGCTGGCGATCATGCCGGGAAGGTGCGCGGCGCCGCCCGCACCGGCGATGATGCATTTCATCCCGCGCGCGCGCGCCGACTCGGCGTAATCGAACATGGCATCGGGCGTGCGATGGGCGGAGACCACCTTGTGCTCGAACGGGACACCAAAGTCCTTCAACACTTTCGCCGCGTGTTGCATGACCTCCCAGTCGGACTGGGAACCCATGACAACGCCCACAATCGGATCGGCGATATCAGGCATGGCTCAGTCCACCAGGTGCCGCGCTTCGTCGAGCTCTTTGCGATAGGCGTCGAAGATTCCTTTCAGCGCCTCCGCCATGTCGATGCGTGGCGCCCAGTCCAGGTCTTTCATGGTGTTGTCGATCTTAGGAACACGGTTCTGCACGTCCTGGTAGCCTTTGCCGTAATACTCGCCCGAAGTGGTTTCGATCAACTGCACCTTGGCGGCGGATTCCCGGTATTCCGGATAGCTGCCGGCGAGTTCCAGCATCATGGTCGCCAGTTCGCGTACCGAAAAATTGTTTTTCGGATTGCCGATATTGTAGATCTGGCCGGAGGCGACGTTGTTCTCGTTGGCGATGATCTTCATCAGGGCGGCGATGCCATCGTCGACGTAGGTGAAGGCGCGTTTCTGGCGGCCGCCATCGACCAGCTTGATCGGCTCGCCGCGCACGATATGGCCGAAGAACTGCGTGATCACGCGGCTCGAGCCTTCCTTTGCCGTGTGGATGCTGTCCAGTCCGGCACCGATCCAGTTGAAGGGCCGGAACAGCGTGAAATCGAGTTCGTCGCGCGAACCGTAGGCGTAGATGACGCGGTCCATCAACTGCTTGGAGCAGGAGTAGATCCAGCGCTGCATCGCGATCGGGCCGAGCACCAGGTGCGATTGGTGCGGATCGAATTCCTCGTCCGCGCACATGCCATAGACTTCGGATGTCGAGGGAAAAATGATGCGCTTGCGATATTTCACGCAGGAGCGCACAAACGGCAGGTTGGCCTCGAAATCCAGTTCAAACACCCTCAACGGATCCTTGACGTAGGTCGCGGGCGTCGCGATCGCCACCAGCGGCAGGACCACATCGCATTTCTTGATGTGGTATTCGATCCATTCCCTGTTGATGGTGATGTCGCCTTCAAAGAAATGAAAGCGCGGATTGTCCAGGAAGGGCTTTACGCGCTCGCTGTTCATGTCCATGCCATAGACATCCCAGTCGGTGGTGGCGAGGATGCGTTTGGAGAGGTGATGGCCGATGAAGCCGTTGACGCCGAGGATAAGGATTTTTTTCATGGGTTCAGGTATTGAGGAAAGTGGTTTCTGCCTTCGACAAGTTGCGCGCCTCGATGCGGCGGCACATCGGCATGATGATGATCATCATCAGCTTGAAGGCCATGTTGCCGCCGGCAGGCAGCGCCATGCAGCGAATAGCGAGAACACGTGGGGACCGAATTTCCCCGAAAGCGCCGGCCGGCTCATCGATCACGTTCCCAGGGGATAAACGCCGACGCCGAGGCGCGCCGCCAGCATGACTTCATTGTGCAGCTGACCGTCTATTTCGGCCTCCAGTATCCGCAACATTCGTCCATCCCCGCAAAGTGCAATCACCCGTTCGCTGCCCACATTGAGCATGCCCGGATTCTGGTGCTGGAAATGGTCCGGCGCCAGCACGGTCCGGGTCACCTTGATTGCCTGTCCGCGCACCGTCGTCGTTGCGCCCGGATAGGGCGGCGATACGGCCCGTACCAGATTATGAATGTTTTGGGCGCTGTCGCGCCAATCGATGACACCGTCCTCGGGCCGGCGGCCGCCGAAATAGCTGCCTGCCGAGAGGTCCTGGTCGCGAAGCTCGGCGCTGCCATCGATCAGTCCGGGCAGTGAGCGGTCAAGCACGGTTTCGGCCGCCGCGGTGACGTTGGCAAACACCTGCCGCGCCGTGTCATCGGGCCCGATCGGCACGCGCGCCTGATCGACGATACGGCCGGCATCGGGTTTTTCCACCATTTCGTGCAGCGTGGCGCCGGTTTCGGTTTCACCCTTGATGATGGCCCAGTTGATTGGCACGCGGCCGCGATACTTGGGCAGGAGCGAGCCGTGCATGTTGTACGCGCCGCGCGTCGCGGCCGCCAGCAGGCCGGGGCTCAGCATCATCCGGTAGTAGAACGAAAACAGGAAGTCGGGCCTGAGCGCCGCCACCTGCGCGATGAAGTCGGGCGTGTTGGGATCATCAGGCATCGCAACCGGGATCTGATGCGCGAAGGCGAGGTCCGCGACGCTGTCAAACCAGATGTTTTCATGCGGGTTGTCGCGATGGGTGACGACCAGTTTTACGTCGACGCCATGCCTGAGCAGTACCGACAGGCACGCCGCGCCCACGTTGTGATAGGCAAATACCACCGCCGAGGTCATTCGGTCTTTTCAAGCACCGCTTGAATCAGGTAGCGCGGACGCTCGCGGACTTGTTGATAGATGCGGCCCACGTATTCGCCCAGCAGGCCGATGCCAAACAGCGTCACGCCGATCAGAAAGAATGCGATGCCGAACAAGGTGAACAGGCCTTCTGCCTCCGGGCCGACAATGATCCGTCGAATCGCCAGGAACACCACGAACGCGATCGACAACAGCGAAATGGCGATGCCGATCAGTGAGAAGACCTGCAGGGGAACCGTCGAGAAACCGGTCACGAGGTCGAAATTCAGGCGGATGAGCTTGTAGAGTGAGTATTTCGACTCGCCCGCCGAGCGTTCTTCGTGCGCGACTTCGATCTCGGTTGGATTGTGGGAAAACGAATAGGCCAGCGCCGGAATATAGGTGCTGACCTCGCGTGACTGGTTGATGGCGTTGATGATGTCGCGGCTGTAGGCGCGCAGCATGCAACCCTGGTCGGTCATCTTGATGTGGGTGAGGCGCTCGCGGGACCGGTTCATGGCTCTCGATGCCCAGCGCCGCCAGGCGGTATCCTGGCGCTTCCGCCGTATGCTGCCGACATAATCGAAGCCTTTGTCCATTTCCGCCATCAGGGAGCCGATTTCCTCGGGCGGATTCTGCAGGTCGGCATCGAGCGTGACGATGCGATCCCCCCGGCAGCGTTCGAAGCCCGCCATGATGGCCATATGCTGCCCGTAGTTGCCATTGAACAGGATGACACGGGTGACATCCGGACGCAGCTGGAACTGGTCGCGCAGCAAGGCCGCCGAACGGTCGGTCGAACCATCGTTGATGAAAATGATTTCGTAGGCACAGCCCAGTTGGTCAAGCGCAGGGTAGAGCCGCGAAAACAGCGTCGCCAGTCCCGCTTCTTCGTTATAGACGGGAATGACGACCGACAGGCGGGGCGTATTCATCAGGTTATGTGCTGCTCGAGAATTTCACCGGCGGCAACGCAGACCCGCTCGACGTCGGCGGTGGTCATGGCCGGATACAGCGGCAGGGTGACCGTCTCGCGACTGATGCGTTCGGCGTGGGGAAATTCGCCTTCGCGATGGCCTTTGGCGCGAAACAGGGTGGAAAGATGCATGGCTT
>JBDTSU010000134.1:0-9504 GCA_039930965.1 Betaproteobacteria bacterium | reverse complement strand
TAAAGCCGCTCCAGTGCTTGAATTTGCCTTACACTTCGACGCCCGCCGCGCAATTTCGCGGGCGATCCAAGCCGGCCACGACCGCGAGCCGGTACCAACCTCGCGCGGACGATAATTTCTGCTATCTTCAACCCCATGGTTCCCGACGCAATCGACCTCACAAAAGTGCATCGCGCGCTGGTCATCAAGCTGCGTCATCACGGCGATGTGCTGCTGACGTCACCGGTCTTTCAGGTTTTGAAGAATCACGCGCCACACATCGAGGTCGATGGACTGGTTTATCACGATACCCGCGAAATGCTGACCGGGCATCCCGCCATTTCGACGGTCTTTACCATCGACCGCGAATGGAAGCACATGGGCCCGCTGGCACAAGCCACGCATGAACTCGGCCTTTACCGCGCGCTGCGCGCACGCCATTACGATCTGGTCATTCACCTGACCGAGCATCCCCGCGGCGCCTGGCTGACGCGACTGCTGAAACCAAAATACTCGGTTGCCCAGCGTGCCCAGGGCATCAATGAAGGCCGCGACTCGCGATTGTGGAAAAGGAGCTTCACCCACACGTTTCCCTCACCGCGCGCGACGTTTCGCCATACGGTGGAGAGCAATCTCGACGCACTGCGCAGGCTTGGCATCTATCCCTTGCCGAACGAGAAGAAGCTGGTGCTGGTTCCCGGGGAGGCGGCCGAAAACAAGGTGGCCGCGCTGATGGCGCTGCACAATGTCGCGGCCGGACGCTTCATTCACATTCATCCCACCTCACGCTGGTTTTTCAAAACCTGGCCCGCCGAAAAATTCGCGCAGCTGATTCTCGAATTGGGCCGGAACGGGCAGCGCGTCGTGCTGACGGCCGCACCCGCGCCGAATGAGCGCGAGATGATCGCCGCCATCAAGAAGCAGCTCAAGGCACCGGTAGTCGACCTGACCGGATCGCTCAGCCTGAAAGAACTCGCCGCATTGACGTCGCGGGCGCGGGCGTTCGTCGGCGTCGATTCCGCGCCCATGCACATGGCCGCGGCGATGCAGACACCAACCGTTGCGTTGTTCGGCCCGTCGGGGGAGGCGCAGTGGGGGCCGTGGGAAGTCAGGCATCGCATCGTCGCATCGGTCGATCCCCGGCATACCTGCCGGCCCTGCGGCAACGATGGTTGTGGCGGATCGAAAGTCAGCGAGTGCCTGGTGGAGTTGCCGGTCACCCAAGTGCAGGCGGCCCTGAACGATCTGCTTGCCGGCGAATGAAAATCGCGTTCATTCGCGCCCGGTACAACCCGTTTGGCGGTGCGGAACGCTTTCTGAACAGTGCCGCCGCGGCACTGGTGACACAGGGCGAATCGCCGACCATCATCACGCGCTCCTGGCCGGACAGCGGAGACGCCGGAATCGAGCATCGTATCGTCAACCCGCGATACCTGACCAAGGCCGGCCGCGACCGCAGTTTCGCCCGGGCGACCGCTGCAATGCTGGCGCGGGAAACATTCGACCTGGTGCAGTCCTACGAGCGGATGGCGGGCTGCGATGTCTTCCATGCCGTCGACGGCGTACACGCGGAGTGGCTGGCGCAGCGGCGGCGGGTGCAGGGCGGTCTGGCGCGACTGGGTGTCAGCTTAAATCCGCACCATCGCTATGTGTTGAACGCCGAGCGCGCCATGTACGCCAGCCCGCAACTGAAGGCTGTGATCTGCATTTCCGAGATGGTGAAGCAGAACGTCATGCATCACTATGGCCTTGCCGCGGACAGGTTGCATGTCATCTACGGCGACATTGACAGCAACCAGTTCCATCCCATGCTTCGCGACCTGCACCGTACTACGCTGCGCAAATCGCTCAATATTCCCGCCGACGCACCGGTGGCAATCTTTGTCGGCTCCGGATTCGAACGCAAGGGTGCGACCGGTTTTCTCGAGACCGTCGCCCGTGTCAGGGGCCTGCATGGCCTGATCGTCGGCCACGACAAGCGATTGCCGCGCTATCGGGACTTAGCCGTCCGTCTGGGCGTTGCCGACCGGGTCCGTTTTACCGGGGGCATCAAGGATGTGCGCCCCTACTATGGCGCCAGCGACGTCTTTCTGATGCCAACACTGTATGAACCGTTTGGATTGGTGTTCGGCGAGGCCATGGCCTGCGGTCTGCCGGCCATCACCAGTCCGCAGGCGGGTGCGGCGGACTGGATTCGGTCGGGTGAAAACGGCTTTGTCGTCGATCCGCTGGATATCGCCGCGCTGGCCGGCGCGGTGGAGCGGGCGCTTGCGGATCCGGCGATGGGCCGTCGCGCACGCGCGACGGTCGTCCCCTATACCCGGGAAGCGACGGCGGCACGATACACCGGCCTCTACCGGCAGTTGTTGGCCTAACCCCGGCGCAGGGTTTCATCCCGGCACAACGGTAAAATAGTCGCTTCCGGCACCTACGGCACCTACCTGCGTCGGCTTCGATTCGCCACCGCCGCCAAAACATTCAATACGGAACTCAACATGGACAAAGTACTGGTCACCGGCGGCGCAGGATTTCTCGGCTCGCATCTGTGCGATCGGCTGATCGCCAGCGGCGCCGACGTGCTTTGCGTGGACAATTTCTTTACCGGCACCAAATCCAATATCGCGCACCTTCTCGACAAACCCTATTTCGAAATGATGCGCCACGATGTGACTTTTCCACTCTACGTGGAAGTCGACCAGATCTACAATCTTGCCTGTCCGGCGAGCCCGATCCATTATCAGTTCGATCCGGTGCAGACGACCAAGACCAGCGTCCATGGCGCGATCAACATGCTGGGGCTCGCCAAGCGCACGCAGGCCACCATCCTGCAGGCGTCGACCTCGGAGGTCTACGGTGACCCGGAAATTCATCCGCAGACCGAGGATTACTGGGGGCGGGTCAATCCGATCGGCCCGCGCAGTTGCTACGACGAAGGCAAGCGCTGCGCGGAGACCTTGTTCTTCGACTACTACCGGCAGCATCAACTGGCGATCAAGGTCGTGCGTATCTTCAACACCTATGGCCCCCGCATGCACGCCAACGACGGACGCGTCGTCAGCAACTTCATCGTGCAGGCCCTGCGCGGCGAGGACATCACCATCTACGGCGACGGCCAGCAGACGCGCAGTTTCTGCTACGTCGACGACCTGATCGACGGAATGTATCGAATGATGCAGTCGCCCGCGGACGTCACCGGCCCGATCAATATCGGCAATCCGGTAGAAGTAACCATGCTGGAACTGGCTGAGCGCGTCCTCCGCCAGACCGGTTCAACGTCCAAGCTGTGCACCAAACCGCTGCCCCAGGACGATCCCAAGCAGCGCCAGCCGGACATCAGCGTGGCCAGGCGCACGCTTGACTGGCAGCCAAAAGTGTCTTTGCAGGACGGGCTCGACCAGACGATCGCGTATTTCAGGCGGGTACTCTGACGTTGGGCATCGCCACCATCACATTCGCCGTGGCCCATTGAATCATGGCCACCACCAGTAACCGGGAGCTTTATGCGCGGCTGCTGACTTACGTCAAGCCCTATCGCCTGGCATTCGCGGGCAGCGTGCTGGCAATGGTCGTCGGTGGCGCCGCGCAAGGTTCATTTGCGTACTTTCTGAACAAACTGCTGGATAAACTTTTCGTGGAAGGCAACGAGCAGTACGCCTGGATCGCCGCCGTCGGCATCGTGCTCATCTTTCTCATCAACGGGCTGGCGCACTTCGTCGCCGGCTATGGCATGCAATGGGTCGGCAACAAGGTGATCCTGGATTTTCGCAGCCAGATGTTTCAGCGCCTCATGCGCCTGCCGGAACCGTTCTTCAGCCGCACCTCGACCGGCTCGCTCATGTCTAAGGTGACCTACGACGTGCTGGGTCTGCAAGAGGCAACCACCAACACCCTTAACGCGCTGGTACGCGGCAGCGTGACGCTGGTCGTTGCGCTGGGCTACATGTTCATCCTGAGCTGGAAACTCACCCTCATCATTTTCGCCACCGTGCCCATCCTGGCGCTGATCATCGGCGCCTTCGGCAAACGCCTGCGCGAAGTCAGCCGGGAATCGCAAGTGGCGCAGGGCGCCATCACCAGCGTGCTTGAGGAATCGATACGCGGCCACAAGGTCATCAAGATCTTCGGTGGCGAACGCTACGAGGCCGCGCGCTTTGACGCCTCCGCCAATCAAATTCGCAAGCTCAGCATGAAGCACGGCGCCGCCGCCGCCGCCGGCACGCCCTTCACCCACTTTATCGTCTCCATCGCCATTGCGCTGATCGTGTACCTGGCGGCAAGCAAAAGCCTTGGCACCGGCCTTAATGTGGCTGATTTCGTGACCTATATTGTCGCGGCGGCCGGACTGATTCCACAGATCAAGGGGCTCACCGGTGTCAACGAGCAGATCCAGAAGGGTCTTGCTTCCGCCGAAAGTGTCTTTGCCCTCATCGATGCCAGGGCAGAGGAGGATGGCGGCACCATCGCGCTGGCGCGCGCGGAAGGCCGTATTCACTTTGACGGTGTCGGGCTGCAGTATGAAGGGCAGGCAACACCCGCGCTTCAGGGCGTCAACCTTGCGATTGCGCCGGGCGAAACCGTTGCGCTGGTCGGCCCGTCGGGTGGCGGCAAGACCAGCATCATCAACCTGTTGCCGCGTTTCTTTGCGCCCAGTGCCGGCGTCATCACGCTCGACGGACTTCCGCTCAGCGATATCAAGCTCAACCAACTGCGCGGGCAAATGGCGCTGGTGAGCCAGGACGTGGTGCTGTTCAACGACAGCGTGGCGGCCAATATTGCCTATGGCGTCGAAGGCCGCGCCGACATGGACAAAGTGAAGCGCGCCGCCGAGGCGGCCAATTGCCTTGAATTCATCGAGGCACTGCCCGACCGATTCAACACCCCTATCGGCGACAACGGTTCGCGTCTGTCGGGTGGGCAGCGGCAACGCCTCGCCATCGCCCGCGCCATTTTCAAGGATGCGCCGATCCTGTTGCTCGATGAAGCAACCTCGGCGCTCGACAGCGAATCCGAACGCGCCGTGCAAAACGCATTGGACCGCCTGATGAAAGGCCGCACCACGCTGGTGGTCGCACATCGACTCTCGACGATTGAAAATGCCGACCGCATCGTCGTCATGGAAGGCGGGCGCATCACTGAAGTCGGCTCGCACGGCGAACTGCTGGCGCGAAATGGCACCTATGCGGTGCTGCATCGATTGCAGTTTGCGGGGACGTAAAGTCACAACAAGCGTTCCCGTACGACGCCCTCGCCAGGCGGCTGGCACAGGCGGCATCACGCACCGGCTGTTGTGGCGGGTGCCACAATGGCCAATGCCAGTGAAGCAGGAAACTTGCAGGCGCTCAGTAATCACGGAAGGCGAATATGGAGCCGAGAAGAAATGATCCCCACTCGTGCCGCTTTGGGACAAATGCAAAGAGTGATGTGGGTTTGAGGTGCGTTCTGCCACTCAATGTGTACAGCCAGCGGCTGGCCCTGCCGCGGCGAACCGCTCCGCGATGAGCGCATCGCCGACATCCGCCGAAAAGGAGCAGGCGATCGCCCTGTTCAACGCCGGGCGCTTTGGCGAACTGGAAGGCCGGGCACACCTCCTGGTTCAACAGTATCCGGATTCCGGGTTTGCCTGGAAGGTACTGGGCGTGTCCCTTCAGGTGCAGGGTAAGGATGCGCTGACGGCGCTACAGAACACCGCCCGGCTCTTGCCCGACGATGCCGGGGCACACTGCAATCTGGGTGCCGCCCTCATCGACCGGGGGCAGTTCGATAGGGCAGCGGACAGCTGCCGCCGGGCGCTGGCGATCGATCCCGAATACGCCGAGGCGCACTGCAACCTGGGCATTGCCCTGCAAGGTCTCCGTCAACTCGATGCCGCCGCCGCAAGCTGCCGCCGGGCACTGGCGATCAATCCCGATTTCGCCGAGGCGCACAATAACCTTGGCAATGCGCTGCAAGACCTCGGACAACTCGATGACGCCGTGGCGAGCTATCGCCGCGCGCTGGCGGTCAAGCCCGATTACGCCGGGGCGTACGGCAACCTCGGCAACGCCCTCCAATCCCTCGGGCAACGAGAAGGTGCTGTTCTAAACTATCGTCGGGCGCTGGCAATCAATCCCGGTTTTGCCGAGGCGCACGGCAACCTGGGCAAGGTCCTGCGGGATCTCGGACAAGTCGATGAAGCCGTCGCGAGCTGTCGTCTGGCGCTGGCGCTCGACCCTAATTTCACCGAGGCGTACAACAACCTGGGCAATGCCCTGCGCGACCTCGGGCAACTTGATGAGGCGGTGGCGAGTTATCGCCAGGCGCTGGCCATCAATCCCGATTTCGCCGGGGCACATGGCAATTTGGGCACTGTCCTGCGGGACCTCGGGCAATTGAGTGAAGCGGTGACGAGCTATCGGCGGGCGCTGGCCATCAATCCCGATTTCGCCGAGGCGCACAATAACCTGGGCAATGCCCTGCGCGACCTCGGTCAACTCGATGAAGCGGTGGCGAGCTGTCGCCGGGCGCTGGCGATCAATCCCGACAACGCCGAGGCGCACAATAACCTGGGCAATGCCTTGCGCGATCTCAGACAACTCGATGACGCCGTCGCGAGCTATCGCCGGGCACTGACAATCGACGCCAATTTCGCCGAGGCGCACAACAACCTGGGCAATGCCCTGCGCGACCTCGGCCGACTCGATGAAGCGGCAGCAAGCTGTCGCCGGGCGCTTGCCATCAAGCCCGACTACGCCGAGGCGCACCACAACCTGGGCAATGCCTTGCGGGACCTCGGGCAAATTGATGAGGCCGTGGCAAGCTGTCGCCGGGCGCTCGCCATCGATCCCGATTTCGCACGGGCTTACGGCAATTTGCTTTTCTGCCTGAGCCACAACGAAACGGTGGACGCGCAGACATTGTTTGCCGAACACTGCCGCTTTGGCGAGCAGTTCGAAGCGCCGTTGCGCGCCAATTGGCCACGTCACACCAATTCGCGCGACCCGGAGCGTCGTTTGCAGGTGGGATTTGTGTCAGGTGATCTGCGCGACCATGCCCTCGCGAACTTCATTGAACCGGTATTGGCCCAATTGGCGGCAAATCCGAAATGGTCACTCCATGCATATTCCAATCATATTGTTGAAGACGCCGTCACACAGCGCCTGCGTGGTTATCTGCCACATTGGCATCCGATCGCCGATCTGTCGGACCACGCGCTGGCGCAGAAGATAGGCGCTGACAATATTGACATCCTGTTCGATCTTTCGGGACACACAGGCAAACATCGCCTGCTCAGTTTTGCGCGCAAACCCGCGCCGGTGCAGGTCAGCTGGATGGGTTATCCAGGCACCACGGGGCTGCGCGCCATGGATTACTACCTGACCGACCGCTTCTTTCTGCCCGATGAACCATTCGCCAGCCAGTTCACCGAAAAACTCGTCTATTTGCCGGCCAGCGCAACGTTTATGCCCACCCGGGACGCACCTTCAGTGAATGTGCTGCCCGCGATGAGTAGCGGCTATCCGACGTTTGGCAGCTTTAACCATTCAAGAAAGATCAGCCGGACGGTCGTCGCCCTGTGGGCGCGACTCCTGCGAGCGTGTCCCGACTCCCGCATGTTGCTGGGGGGCATGCCCCGCGACGGGAAGTACGGCACGCTGATCGAATGGTTTGCGCAGGAAGAGATCGCACGGGACCGCCTGAGTTTTCATGAGCGCAGCGGCATGGAAGCCTACCTGGGCTTGCATCATCGGGTAGACATTTGTCTGGATACCTTTCCATACCACGGCGGCACGACAACTCTCCACGCGCTCTGGATGGGTGCGCCAACACTTACGCTCGCGGGCAGTACACCCGCGGGTCGGACCGGGGTGGCGATTCTCAGCCATGTTGGCCTCGATGCGTTTGTTGCCCGCGACGCGGGGGACTTCGTTCGCAAGGGCCAGTATTGGGCGTGCAACCTTGCCAAGCTGTCCAATATCAGGACAGAAATGCGCGAACGCCTCAAGCGGTCTGCGATGGGACAGCCCGTATTGGTTGCCGAAGGATTGCAGCGTGCGTTGCGTATCATGTGGCGCCGCTGGTGTGATGATCTCCCGCCGGTCGCGGTCGACGTGGGAGACCATCAAATGGATTTTGAAACTTACTCGCGGGCAATCAGCAAACAGACAGTAGCCCGGTAATCACGGAAGGCGAATGTGGAGCCGAGAAGAAACGACGCATGCCCATGCGGCAGTGGGAAACGCTACAAGAAGTGTTGTGGACTGGAAGCGCCACGCGCCATTCAATCTGCGCAGCCAGCGGCCGCGGCGAACCGCTCCGCGATGAGCGCATCGCCGACATCCGCCGAAAAGGAGCAGGCGATCGCCCTGTTCAACGCCGGGCGCTTTGGCGAACTGGAAGGCCGGGCACACCTCCTGGTTCAACAGTATCCGGATTCCGGGTTTGCCTGGAAGGTACTGGGCGTGTCCCTTCAGGTGCAGGGTAAGGATGCGCTGACGGCGCTACAGAACACCGCCCGGCTCTTGCCCGACGATGCCGGGGCACACTGCAATCTGGGTGCCGCCCTCATCGACCGGGGGCAGTTCGATAGGGCAGCGGACAGCTGCCGCCGGGCGCTGGCGATCGATCCCGAATACGCCGAGGCGCACTGCAACCTGGGCATTGCCCTGCAAGGTCTCCGTCAACTCGATGCCGCCGCCGCAAGCTGCCGCCGGGCACTGGCGATCAATCCCGATTTCGCCGAGGCGCACAATAACCTTGGCAATGCGCTGCAAGACCTCGGACAACTCGATGACGCCGTGGCGAGCTATCGCCGCGCGCTGGCGGTCAAGCCCGATTACGCCGGGGCGTACGGCAACCTCGGCAACGCCCTCCAATCCCTCGGGCAACGAGAAGGTGCTGTTCTAAACTATCGTCGGGCGCTGGCAATCAATCCCGGTTTTGCCGAGGCGCACGGCAACCTGGGCAAGGTCCTGCGGGATCTCGGACAAGTCGATGAAGCCGTCGCGAGCTGTCGTCTGGCGCTGGCGCTCGACCCTAATTTCACCGAGGCGTACAACAACCTGGGCAATGCCCTGCGCGACCTCGGGCAACTTGATGAGGCGGTGGCGAGTTATCGCCAGGCGCTGGCCATCAATCCCGATTTCGCCGGGGCACATGGCAATTTGGGCACTGTCCTGCGGGACCTCGGGCAATTGAGTGAAGCGGTGACGAGCTATCGGCGGGCGCTGGCCATCAATCCCGATTTCGCCGAGGCGCACAATAACCTGGGCAATGCCCTGCGCGACCTCGGTCAACTCGATGAAGCGGTGGCGAGCTGTCGCCGGGCGCTGGCGATCAATCCCGACAACGCCGAGGCGCACAATAACCTGGGCAATGCCTTGCGCGATCTCAGACAACTCGATGACGCCGTCGCGAGCTATCGCCGGGCACTGACAATCGACGCCAATTTCGCCTTCATCCTCGAAGCGCAGGGCCTGCTGGCCGTGTGCATCCAGCATGAGATGGACCACCTGAAGGGAAAGGTGTTCGTCGAATACCTGTCCCACC
>JBDTSU010000133.1:0-9510 GCA_039930965.1 Betaproteobacteria bacterium | reverse complement strand
TACATCGACCAGGCGAAGACTTCGCGTTTCTTGACGCCGGGATTGAGGGCGGTGGACATGCGCGATGTTAGCCGGATACCATGATGGACACCAATTTTGAGTGAATGCCAACTCGGTTGGTACGCCAGATTCCGTGGTTAGCAACAAATTTTCTCATCGGGTTAGTCATATTGAATCAGACAATGTCAGGCAATACATGTTTTGAGTTGTTTGGCTCTGCCTTTGGTATTGGCAAGTGGCAAAGCCTGGTCGTATCTGCCAGCGGAAAGCCAATGTGGACCACTCATTTTTCCGGCATTCACCAGAAAGGTGAACTCATTGGAGTTGGTAGCGTTGCTTAAGGTGTGAAACACGACAGGCGTTGCCTTCTGCGACCCGTAAGGACGTTACGCTTTTCGGATGCGCGGACTTGGATTTCCGCAAGTGCGCTTGTAAACGCGCCCGCTTGCAATCCGGACAAATTGCATGGAAAATATGGCTAATTAAAGCTAGCCAGTATTTTGGCATGAAAGTATATCGATATGGACCAAGTCAACCTCTTTGATGCCAAGTCCTCCCTGTCCAGCCTCGTGGCGCGCGCCGTCGCCGGGGAGGAGATCATTATCGCCAAGCACGGCAAGCCGATGGTAAGGCTCGTGCCGGTTTCTTCCGGTGTTCGCAAGCCGGGGAGCGCCCGTGGTCAGGTGAAAATTGCCAAGGATTTCGACAAGGTGCCCGCCGGCTTCAAGGACTATGTCTGAGCCGGCACGGCTGTTGCTGGATACCCACGTATTCTTGTGGTGGGTTACCGATGAGCGCACTCTGCCGAAGAAGGCGGCAAGGCTCCTTGCTGCCGAAAGCACCGTTGTCTTGGTCAGCCATGTCACCGTGTGGGAAATGGCGATCAAATCGGCACTCGGAAAACTGGTGCTGCCGGAGGCCGCCGGCGCCTTTGTCCAGAAACATTGCAAGCTCAACCGATTTCAGTTGCTGCCTATTTCCTTGGATGCCATTGCGATGGTGGAGGTTCTCCCTCCTCACCACAGCGATCCTTTCGATCGATTACTGGTGGCAGAGTGCCTGCATCAAAAGATCCCGATAGTTTCTTCCGATTCGGTATTGGGCAAATATCGCATTTCTCGAATCTGGTCCTGAATCCGGCAATTCTTTGACTTAACCCTTTGATGCAAACCCGCCACAGTGGTAGGCTATTTTCTCAAACCAGAAAATAATCCTGCATCGGAGGTTTCATGTCGAATTTCACGACGGAGCAGCTGCGCACGATCGCGCTCGTCGGCCACGGCGCCGGCGGTAAAACCACCCTGGCCGAGGCCATGCTGCACCGAACCGGGACGATCGCCACACCCGGCAGTGTAGAAAAGGGGACGACAGTCGCCGACTTCGATCCCCTCGAAAAAACCTACCAGCACTCGCTCAATTCCTCCCTCCTGCATTTCTCCCACCTCAACACCCACATCCACCTGATCGATACCCCCGGCTACCCGAACTTCATGGGCCCGGCGATTTCGGCGCTCGATGCGGTCGAGACGGTGGCGGTGGTGATCAATGCGCAGAACGGCATCGAGCTGACCACCCACCGCATGATGACGCTGGCGCAAAAGCGCCACCTCTGCCGGATGATCATCATCAACAAGATCGACGCCGACAACGTCGACCTGCCCGCGCTGCTGGCGAACATCCAGGAGACCTTCGGCAAGGAATGCCTGCCGATCAACCTGCCGGCCAATGGGGGCAAGGCGGTGATCGACTGTTTTTTCAATCCGGCCGGCGAGGCCGATTTTTCATCGGTGACCGCCGCCCACTCCGCACTGGTGGACCAGGTGGTGGAGGTCGATGAAGACCTGATGACGCTGTATCTTGAGCAGGGCGATTCAATCACGCCCGATCAGCTGCACGCACCGTTCGAAAAGGCCCTGCGCGACGGGCATCTCATCCCGGTATGTTTTGTCTCCGCGCGCACCGGCGTCGGCGTGCCCGAGCTGCTGGACATCCTTGCCAAGCTTGCGCCCAACCCCATCGAAGGCAATCCGCCGCTGTTCGTCAAGGGCGAGGGCAAGGATGCCGAGGAATTCCGCTCGGTGCCCGCGCCGAAAATGCACGTCATCGCCCACGTCTTCAAGGTGATCGTCGATCCGTTCGTGGGCAAGGTCGGCATATTTCGCGTGCACCAGGGCACCGTCACCGCCAATACACCGCTCTACGTGGGCGACACCAGCAAGCCGTTCAAGGCCGGGCATCTCTACATGCTGCAGGGCAAGGAATTCCAGGAAGTGAAACAACTGGTGCCAGGCGATCTCGGCGCGGTCGCAAAAGTCGAGCAGATCGCGTTTGACGCGGTGCTGCACGATTCGCACGATGAAGACCACATCCATTTGCTGCCGCTGGAATTTCCGCAGCCGATGTACGGCCTCGCGGTCGAGCCGAAACGGCGCGGTGACGAACAGCGCATTTTCGAAGTGCTGCACAAGCTGGAAATGGAAGACCCGTGCTTTGTGGTCGAGCGTCATCCCACCACCCACGAGACTGTCATCAACGGGCTCGGCGACCTGCACATGCGCATCATGCTCGAGCGCATGAACAAGCAATACAACCTCGAGATCACCACCCGGCCGCCGAAGATTCCCTATCGCGAAACGATCATGGCCAAGGCCGATGGACACTGCCGCCACAAGAAGCAATCCGGCGGGGCCGGGCAATTCGGCGAGGTCTTCCTGCGCATCGAGCCGCTGGCGCGCGGGGCGGGATTTGATTTCGTCAACGATATCCATGGCGGCACCATTCCCACGCAGTTCATTCCTGCCGTGGAAAAGGGCATCCGCGAGGTCCTGGTTTCCGGCCCGTTGGCAAGTTTCCCGGTCCACGATGTGCGCGTCATCATCTACGACGGCAAGAGCCATCCCGTGGATTCCAAGGAAGTCGCCTTCGCCACGGCCGGTCGCAAGGCCTTCATCGAAGCCATCACGAAGGCGCGCCCGGTGCTGCTCGAACCCATCGTCAGCGCGGAGGTCACGGTGCCTGATACCTACATTGGTGCCGTTACCGGCGATTTATCTTCCCGGCGCGGGCAGATCACCGGCACCCGCGGGCTGTCGGCGGGCATTTCGACCGTGACGTCAATCGTTCCCCTCTCGGAGCTGCGTGACTACCAGACGCGGCTGAAATCCCTCACCGGCGGGCACGGCAGCTACTCGATCGAACTCTCCCACTATGAACCGGTGCCGCCGCATACGCAGGTGGAACTGGTGAAGATGTACAAGGTGCAGGCGAAAGAAGAGGACTAGTGACCGCAATTTAATTGCCGGGAAATCCTCCGTTGATCCCTTTTCGAAACAGGCCACGCCATCGCCCCCTTTTCTAATGCGGGCAGACTATCGCGGTGCGCGCAGAAACGACGGGTTGTGGGATTTACAAAGTAGACACAAGCACTGGCGCGCCTTGCAGGCCAAAAGTGGCTGTAACACCGCGCCAGTGCTTGAGTGTTCCTCGTGAGAACTTCTCGAAACCTCAATATTTCGTCATTCCGGCGGAGGCCGGAATCCAGTCCTTCGTACTATCAAATACTTGGGCGGACTGGGTCCCAGCCGTCGCTGGGACGACGAGGTAAATACAAATTCCCTCGTGAGAACGGAGAAATTCCAGGAGATACGCCGTTCGCACTGAGCCCGTCGACGTGGCGGTGAATTGCTCCATTGAATCAACGTGGCCCATTCAATCCTTCGACAGGCTTAACCCCGCGTGCTTGAAACGGGGGCAGGACCGGAACCAGGTTTCGAGGCCGCCTATTGGCGGGTTGGCCCTTCACTCCCGCTTCCGCACCCAAAACTGATACATCCCGGCAAACGTGTCCGGGAACGCCATTTCAAACGCGTGCCAGTTATCGAGGTCGGTGCGCGCGGGGTCGCCGGGGTAAAGCGCGCCGTACTGCCGCCGGACGCCAGCTTCGAGCGTGAAGCCGATGAACTCAAGATCGAGTTCATCGAGCATGCGCTTCAGTTGCGGCAATTCGTAGCGGTGTTCCTGCACGTGAAACAGCAGATCGCGGCACTCGCTGGTGCCGTAGAAATCGCTGAATTGCGGCAACCGCGCAAACGGCGAAGACGCGCCGGACTTGCCCAGCTCCGCCAGTATGTCCTGCCGACAGCGGCGGATGTCTTCCGCGCTGCTGCCATAGCGGCGCCCCGCAATGAATTCGCGCGCCGCCACCACCGCCTGCCGTGCGCGTTCGCTGTAGAAACCGAGGCGCATCAGTCCGCGTGGCCTGAGCAGCGACCGCAGCACCCGCCAGCCCGCCACCGGGTCCGCCAGGTGATGCAGCACGCCGACCGATTCGATCACATCAAAGCGCGGTCCCGACGCTGACCAGGCCGCGTCCAGTTCCATGATGTCGGCTTGCGCATAGCCAATGTTGTTCACACCAAGTTCCTCGCTCTTGCGCTGCGCGTAGCCCAGGCTCGCGAGGCTCAGGTCGACCGCCAGTACGTGGGCATGCCGGTATTCGCGTGCGGTCTCAATCGAGTGCTGTCCGGTACCGCAACCGGCGACGAGAATCTCCAGCCTCTCGCCGGGCGACGGCATCGCGATTGCCGCGTGCGGAAACTCGCCATTGAGGTGGGCGGCAAGCAATACCGGTTTCACGGCAGCCGGCAACCTGACCCAACGCGGATAGGGGTTTTCCTCATATTGCTGCCGGACCCGCTGCGAGACCGCGTCGGCGATGACGGTGGCGCGCGCCATGCCGGCGGCGATCGCGCGTTCGCGCGCCGGTTCACGCGCTTGCTGCGTGAGCAATGCATCGACGGCGCCGGGCCACGGGCGGGTGAGCAATGTTTCGATACCGGCCACCCCGCCCAACGGAAAATACGCGCCGACGGTGGCGAGCATCCCGGGCGGCACCGGCATCTTCGCGGCAATCGCCGCGGCCAGTCCATCGCGCATCGCCGCGGCCTGCACCGCTTCGGCATCGTCTACAGCGAATACATAGCCGTTGATAAAGCACTGGCGCGCCAAGGCGCACCAGAAGGGCAGGTGCGCGAGTTCGCCGTCGCCGCCTCCGCTCAACAGGGCCGCGCGCGCCATCGTCAGGAATTTCTCAAGCGCCGCGTCGTTGGCCTGGGTGTTTTCCAGCAATGCCTTCAATAGCGCGTCATTTGCCACGGCGGAGAGGCCGGCGCTGCCGAACAGTGCTGCCGGCGCATGACGGTACGGCCCGGCGTCCGTCGCCCGGACGAACACATCGCGAACGGCGGGATTCAGCCTCACCAGGGAAAGCGCCGGCAACAGCAATTCCGCAGGACGAATCCACGCCTCTTCCAGCGCGCGCCGCGTCAACTCGCGCAGACCGGCACTCTCATGCCTGATCGCGACCTGACGGATCGCCTGCGCAAAGGCCACACGCGTCTCGGCGGATTCACCCAACTGCACGGCCTGCAGGCAGGCCACGATCGCCTCGTCCACCTTGCCTTGTGCGCGCATCGCCGCGCCGAGGTTGGCCAGCGTCGGCGGCCAGTCAGGATGCAGCACCAGCGCGTGGCGAAAGCAGCTGACCGCCTCGTCGAGGCTGCCCTGCTCCTGCAGTGCCACGCCGAGATTATCGAATGCGTCGACAAAGTCGGCGCGCAATTCGATGGCGCGGCGGTAACAGCCGATCGCCTCATTCAACCGGCCAAGCGCCTTGAGCGAATTACCGAGGTTGTAATGGGTCTCGGCGTTGAGTGATTCGATTGCCAGTGAACGGCGGAGGCTTTGCACCGCCTCGTCAAAGCGGCCCTGTGCATCCAGTGCCACGCCGAGATTGGCGTGCTTCGCCGCCACATCGGGCGCGAGGGCGATCGACCGCCGATAGCGTGCGATGGCCTCGTCGAGCCGGCCCTGCAAATGGCATATCACGCCGAGCTGGTAGATCGCATCGGCGTTATCCGGCACGGCGCCGATCACGCGCTTCAGCAATTCGATGGCCATGCCGCTGCTTCCCGACTGCTGCGCGAGCGTGGCCAGCGTCAGCATCAGTGGCGCATCGAATGGGGTGCCCTGCAGCAGCGCACGGCATGCCGCATCGCCCGCCTGCAGGTGTCCGCCGCGGTAGTGATGGACGATGGTGTCGAGTGCGGCGCGGTTGTTCATCGAGGGGGCGCGCGGCGGCGGAAACGGGCGGCAATACCGCCGGCAGGCGCCGGCTGCCCGGTCAGCATGTCAACGGCCACGGTGCATCAGGCCGATTGCCGCGCCCGCCGCGCCTCATACGCCTTCAGGTGCGTGTAGGCGACCGTGAGCAGGGTGTCGTCGATGCCGTGCGCGCGTGCCTTGCCGAGCATGAAGCCGACGATGTGATCCGCCTCGATCGGCCCGCCGTTTTCAAGATCGCGCAACATCGACGCCGTCAGAGGTGAGCCGGTCGCGTTGACGAACTTGTTGTAACGCTCGACCACGTGGGCGCGCGGCGCGAAGCCTTCCCGGGTGGCGATGGCGACACAGGCATCGATGTAGCGTTGCATGAGCACCCGGCCGTCGGGCGTGGAAAGGATGTCGCCGACCGTGCCGCGCATCAGGCAGGTCATGCCGGCCAGCGTGGAGAGAAAGGCAACCTTCTCCCACATGTCGAGCATGATGTTGTCCGACACCTGCCAGTCGACCACCGTGTTGGCGAATGCCTCGCCGAGCTGCTTCGCCAGTCCGGCCTGCGCCGGGTCGCGCGCGCCCCAGATGATCAGGTGCGCGTCGGCCAGCGATTTCACCACGCCGTCCCGGGTCAGTGTCGCGGCAATCTGGCAGGAGCCGCCCATCACGCGCGGCCTGCCGAAGGCCGCATCGAGGGCCGCGACATGCGAAATGCCGTTGAGCAGCGGCACCACGCAGGTCGCGGGGCCCATCGCCGGGGTGATGGTGGCGATGCTGGCGTCGAGGTCGTAGGCCTTGCAGGAAAGGATGACGATGTCGTATTCCGGTTTTACGCTGGTGGCGACGACGGTCTTCACCGCCAGCGTGACCTTGTCCTTCGGGCTTTCGATGATCAGGCCCTGCGCGGCGATCTGTGCCGCACGTTTTTCCCGCACCAGGAAGGTCACGTCGGCGCCGCCCTGATGCAGGCGCCCGCCGAAATAGCCGCCGGTTCCGCCGGCGCCGAGGATGAGGATCTTCAATCTGTTTTCGCCCTGGTCTTGTCTTTGAGAAGTGTGACCGCCGCCTCCAGCGCCCGATCACGGTTGAACACGATATCCTCGCGCGCCGGCTTGATTTCAATGTCTGCCGTCACGCCGCCGCCTTCGATGCGCCTGCCCTTCGGCGATACAAAGCCGATTTCACTGTAGGCCAGCTGTCCACCGCCCGGTAGGTCGGCATAGCCGAGGTAACCTAACAGGCAGCCGCAGGTGCGCTGGCCGATCACGGTCGCGCGGCCGAGATCCTGCAGGGTACTGGCAAATATTTCCGAGGCCGACGCGCTGTTTTCATTGGTGAGCACGACCAGCGGCTTCGTGTAGGCATCTTCCTTGTTGCCGTTGAGTTCGGTTTCCAGTTTCAGCACCGGGATGAATGCGACCGTGATTGGCTTGCCGGTTCGCGTCAGGACACGCGCGCCTTTGGCCGGCGCGCTCAGGAATTTGCTGATGAGCGTGTTCGCCATCATCAGCGATCCGCCGCCGTTGTTGCGAAGGTCGACGATCATGCCCGGCGTGTCCTTCATCCGGTCGATGGCGGCGAGGACGCCGTCTTCCAGCCCGCCGAGGAAATTGCTGAAGCGCACGTAGCCCTGCCCGGAAGGCAGGATCCGCGAACTGATCTCCGGCGGAATGCGGAACACGCGGCGTTTCAGGGTGGCGGAGATTTCGCCGCCGTCGCCCACGCGGGCAAAGGTCATGCCGACCTTGCTGTCGATGTCGCCGACAGCGATCTTGCGAATCGCGCCGCGGCTGCGCGCCCACGGCGTCGATGAATCGCGCACCTCGGTCATGAGATACCGATAGCGGGCCATCGCCGGCTCGCCGTCGATGGTCTTGAGCGCCATGCCGGGCCGCACGCCTGCCCACCAGGCATCCGACTGCGGATGCACGCTGCTGACGATCAGTTCGTCGCCCAGTTCGATGATGCCGATGCCCAGCGAATGCGATTCATGATCGCGCTGCTGGGCGACCTGCTTGGGGCCGTGAACGCGCGTATGCGAATCCTTGAGTTCGCCGGTCATGCGGTCCAGCGCATCCCAGTATTCGTCATCGCCGGGCGCGGCAAGCGCCTCGGGCTCGTATTTCCGGCGCGCCGCCTGCCAGTCGACGCCGTTCAGCTTCGGGTCGTAGTATTTTTCATTAATCGTGGTCCAGACGTAATCGAGCGCCGCCTGCCGCCAGTTGTCGGTGCTGGGGGGGAAGGCCTGGCTGCCGGCCAGTTGCGCGGGATTGCGCCGGCCGATGATGTTGTTCGGATCGAGCACGGCGCAGCCGGGGAGCAGCAGGACGACAGCGAACAGCGCGGACAGGCACTTGAACATGTTGGAATGGGCGGAGCGAAAGTCGGAAAAGCAATTATCTGCGATTCGGCCGCGCAATCGCGCGAGTCATCATGCCGTAACGCCGTTTTGTCGCGCCTGCCTTGTCCCGCCAGGGACAGGCGAGGATACTGCCAACTTCGACCACTCTGCCCCGGCACCTACTCCATGGAACTCGTCATCAACGGTCTTTCCAAGACCTATCCCAACGGTGTGCAGGCGCTGAAAAACGTCTCGCTGACCATCCCCACCGGCATGTTCGGCCTGCTCGGCCCCAATGGCGCCGGCAAATCGACGCTCATGCGCACGCTGGCCACCCTGCAGGACGCCGATGCCGGCAGCGCCCGCCTGGGGGAGATCGACGTGCTCAAGGACAAGGATGCGGTGCGCCGCCTGCTCGGCTACCTGCCACAGGAATTCGGCGTCTATCCGAAGGTCTCGGCCGCGGACATGCTCGATCACCTGGCGGCACTGAAGGGCGTGTCAAACAAGAAGGAGCGGCGGGAAACGGTCGCCGGCCTGCTCAGGCAGACCAACCTGTACGACGTGCGCGACAAAGCGCTGGGCGGATTTTCCGGCGGCATGCGCCAGCGCTTCGGCATCGCCCAGGCGCTGCTCGGCAACCCGCAACTCATCATCGTCGACGAGCCGACCGCCGGCCTGGATCCGGAGGAGCGCGTACGTTTCCACAATCTGCTGGCCGAGATCGGCGAGGCGGTCATCGTGGTGCTGTCGACGCACATCGTCTCGGACGTCAGCGATCTGTGCCCGAACATGGCCATCATCAACAAGGGGGAAGTGCTGCTCACCGGCAAGCCCGACGAACTGACCCGCGCGCTGGAAGGCCGGCTGTGGGCGACGTCGGTGCCGCGCGCCGAACTGGCGTTCGCCAAGCTGCGCTATCCAGTGATCTCGACCCGGCTCATTTCGGGCCAGACACGCATCCACGTCATCGGCGACAGCAAGCCCGATGACGCGTTCACCGCCGTGGCGCCGGAGCTGGAGGACACTTATTTCGCGGCCATCGGCGGGTTTCT
>JBDTSU010000132.1:0-9511 GCA_039930965.1 Betaproteobacteria bacterium | reverse complement strand
GCACTCGGCGGCTATCCGCTCATCAAGCAGGCGATGAACCAGGGCTACGAGGCGGTCGAGTACAGCCTCGGCAACAACGTCGAACCGGCCGACGAGCCGGTGCTGAAGGCCAAGTTCAAGAACGTCAAAATCACCACGGTATCGGAAGCCATCATGCACATCCAGCGGAGCGTGCCGCTGCTGTCCGGCCTCACGTTGCTGCAAATCCGCGAATTGCTGCTGGAAAGCGAGATCCACCGCCCCGACGAAGGTGAAGTTGTTTTCTCGAAGAACGACTACACCAACTCGTTCTATTCCATCATCGAAGGCGGCGTGGTGGTGGAGACCCTGACGTCTACCGGGGCGGCCATCGCCTTCCAGCTGGAGAAGGGCGAGTTCTTCGGCGAACTGGGGCTCATTTCGGGACGCCGCCGCACGGCCACGATCCGCGCCGGCAAGCGCACGCTGCTGCTGGAGACTCCGCGCCGCTCGATGCTGAAGCTGATCGCCTCAGTGGAATCGGTGCGCCGCACGCTCGACAAGGTGATGATGAAGCGCGCCGTGCGCCAGTACCTGTCGGCGACGATTCGCGAGACCGAAGTCGACTACCTGATCGAAAGCGCCACCATCAAGCGCTATGCCACCAACGAGGTATTGTTCGACGAAGGCGATGTGGCCGACGGGCTGTACCTGATCCGGCGCGGCTCGGTCACGGTTTCGCGCCAGATTGCCGGCAAGGAGATCGTGTTGTCGTATGTCGCGGCCGGCAACTACGTGGGCGAAATGGCGCTGATGTCCGATGCGCCGCGTTCGGCCACGGTGCGCGCGGCGGTGCCGACCGAATGCATCATGCTCGAGGCCAAGCGGTTCACCGAAGTGATGTCCTCGCATTCGACCGTGCGCGCCTCGGTCGACAACCGGCTGATGGATCGCCTGCGCATCAACCAGGCGATGGAGTCGGGTGAATCCGGCAGCCTCATTTCCTTCCTGATGCAACAGGGGCTCGGCGAAGCGACCGATGTATTGCTGATCGATGAGTCGCTGTGTGTGCGCTGCAATAACTGCGAGAAGGCCTGCGCGGAAACCCATGAGGGCACCTCCCGATTGAATCGTGAAGCGGGACCGACTTTTGCGCAGATTCACGTGCCCACCTCTTGCCGTCATTGCGAGCACCCGCACTGCATGAAGGATTGCCCGCCCGACGCCATTCACCGTTCGTCGAGCGGCGAAGTGTTCATCGACGACACCTGCATCGGCTGCGGCAACTGTGAAAAGAACTGCCCGTATGGCGTGATCCAGCTGGCACCGGTCGATCCCAAGAAGACGCGCCCAAGCCTGATTTCCTGGCTGATGCTCGGCATCGGGCCGGAACCCGGCATGTCGCCCAAGTCAAAAGACAAGACACTCGCCAAGAAAGCCGTGAAGTGCGACATGTGCAAAGACATCAAGGGCGGGGCGGCATGCGTACGGTCGTGCCCGACCGGCGCGGCGCTGCGGGTATCGCCGGAAAAATTCCTGGCCTACACGGCGGACAGTTAGTCATCCGCCGATGCCGGGTCCAGGCGGCGCGCGCCGGACCGGTACCTCGGTGGCGCTTTCCGACCCCCGTTTTCTGCGTTCTGTCCGGTTGAGGATTGCCCGCCGACGCGCAATCTCTACACTCGCGCGTACCTGCAGCGGCGCCTACCGGGGGTCGCCAGCCACACAAGAACAAATGCGATGAAAATTAATCAATTGATGGCGATTTGTGTCCTCGGCGGCACGGCATGCCTGGCTGCCGCGCAGACCCCGGCTGAGCGCCGCAACGCGCCGCTGACCGCGGTCGCCATGACCGCCGGCGAGAAAGTCGTCATCGACGGCAGGCTCGACGACGCGGTGTGGCAGCGCATCGCGCCGATGACCGAGTTCTACGAATACCGCCCGCGCGATGCCGTCCCCGCCAAGTACCCGACCGAAGTGCGCATCGCCTATGACCAGCATGCGCTGTTCCTGGGCCTGACCGCCCACGACCCGGACCCGTCGCTGCTCGACGCGCCACTGGTGCGCCGCGATCGCGTCGAAGGCTCGCAGGACCTGTTTGCCGTGCACATCGACCCGGCCGGCACCCGCAAGTTTGCGCAGATCTTCCGTGTCAACGCGGCAGGTGCGATCGGCGACGGACTGTACAACGAAGACACCACCAACGAGGACTATTCACCCGATTTCGAATTCGAGGTGCGCACCGCGCGTTCGGCGACCGGCTGGACGGCTGAATTCCGCATTCCGTTTTCAAGCCTGCGCTATTCGAACCCGCCGGCGCCCACCTGGAGCATCCAGGTCTTTCGCGGCACCAGTCGCGACCAGCAATACCGCTTTGCCAATGGCCGCATCCCGCGCGATGCCAATTGTTTCCTGTGCTATGCGCAAGCGCTGGAGGGCCTGACGAACCTGCCGGCCGGACGCGAATTCACCGTCACCCCGCAGATGACGCTGCGCCGTGCCACCGACCGGACCAACAACGGGCCGCGCGATACCCGCAACAACATCGTCGCCGGGGTCGACGTCAAGTTCCGCCCGCGTCCGGACCTGGTGTTCGACGCCACCATTAATCCCGATTTTTCACAAGTGGAACTGGATACACCGCAGCTGGCGACCAATGCGCAGTTCGCCCTGTTTTATCCGGAAAAGCGACCGTTTTTTCTGGAAGGCGTGGATATTCTCTCTTCCCCGTTTAACGGCGCCATCTACACACGTTCGATCAACGATCCCGCCTGGGGCGCGCGCCTGACCAAGCGCGATGACGGCAGCGATTTCACGGTGCTCACCGTGCGCGATGACGGCAAGGGCTACATCCTGCTGCCGGGCCCGCTCAATACCGGTTTCGCCAGCCAGGAATCGGCATCGCAGGCCACCGTCGGCCGTTACCGCACCAACATCGGCACCTGGTCGCTCGGCGCGCTGGTCACCGATCGCAGTTACGAAAGCGCGCCCGGCAAACCGGCCGCCTACAATCGTGTGGCAGGGGTCGATTTCGTCTGGCGTCCGGTCTCGGAAATGCGTGTGCGCGGCCAGTTGATGGGCAGTTTCACCCATGATCCGCGCAACCCGCGCGATCCCGGCACGCCGGACAACGATTCGGCGTCGCTGCTCGATTACAACTTCCGCGATCCGAAATGGAACTTCGCCGGCGGCATCGAGCATGTCGGCCGCGGCTTCCGCGCCGACAACGGCTTCTTCAGCCAGGCCGACTATACCAACGTGTATCAGGAGATCCAGCGCAAGTGGACCGACGTCGGGCCCTTCATCGAAGTCTCGCCGTACTTCAATGTCGCCCGCAAGGTGGACGGCGACGGCCGCCTGCTCTACCAGCAGGCGGTGCCTGGCGTGTTCATGTCGGCAGCGATGAATACCAACATGGGGATCGAATTGCGGCCCCGGGTTAAAGTGCGCTTCAGCAACGCCGGCGACGCCCTGACGCGCAGCCAGTTCTATGCCTGGATGGAAACCTCGCCCGGCACGTGGCTGTCGCGCTTCTATATTGAAACGGCGATCGGCGAGCGCGCCGATATCGCGGTCAACACGATGCGGCGCGGTTACTACGTCGGCGCCAATGCCACCTTGCGCCTGTCGGACCGCTTCGAGATCGAACCGCGTATCGACGAATCGGTGATGGGGTCGAAGGTCCTCGCCACCGGCGGCGAGGTCGCGCTGCGCGAGCGTGCCGTGCAGGTCACCTCGGTCTACCATTTCACGGCCCGCGACAATCTGCGCCTGATCGGCCAGTACAACAGCGTCAAGCGCGAAGCGGCGTTCTACACCACGCCGGCCAGCGCCAGCGAGAAGACCGAGACGCTGTCGCTCGTGTACGGGCACCTGCGCGGACTGGGCACGAACGTCTACGTCGGGGCCACCACGTCGCGGAACATCGATACCAGCGCCGCATACAAGCGGCGGCAAAACGAGGTGTTTGTGAAGGTCTCGTGGGCCTTTGATATAGCGGCATTGATTTATTGAATATGCCGGCTAATTCTCTCCCGGGGTAAGCCGGTAAGCAGGTGGCCAGCGCCGCGCGCCAATGCACTTGGGTGCAAGGCGGAATGACAAACTCCAGCACCGGCGCGCCTCACCGGCGTAAAGTTCGCCAGACGGCAAGCTGGACGCGGACTTTGGCCTCTGTATGCGTGCCTGCCGACGCGTGTTCCGCGCACGCAATCCGGCGCGCGTGAACGCTCTCCCGCCACGATATCCGCCGCGATATCCGCCTCGATAAATGTCACAATGCGCGTTCCGCATTGATTGACCGCGACCGACGCCATGTTCACCAAGCTATTCAACAAAGACGAGTCCCCCGACAAGACCAAGGCCGCCGTGCCGGCACCGGCGCCTTCGCCGCCTCCGGACAAGGGACCGTGGGAAGAGCAACTGCGCGTCGCGGCCGGCAATGACGAAGCACTGCTGGCGGTCGCCAAATCGGCGCCGTTCATCGATATCAAGCACGCCGCCGTTCAGCAATTGTCCGGTGAAGACGCGCTGAAACAGGCTGAGCGCGAGTTCCGCAATCATGACCGGCGCGTGCACCGCGAAGCCAAACAGCGCTGGGAAGCCAAGGTCGCGGAACGCGAAGCCCGCGCGCAGGCGGCACAGCTGATCGATACGGCCGAGGCACTGGTGCAGGAGGCGAGCATTCCGGCGAACCGTCTGGTGGAACTCGATCGCGCCTGGCATTTGCTCAATTCCGCCCTGCTCGACGACGCACAGAATGCCGCCTATGCGGACGTCTGGACCCGGCTGACGACGCTGGCGCGCGAGCGCGGCGACCAGCAACTCTGGACCAAGCGCTGGCTGGCCGACGCCAATCGCGCCCTGGCGCAATTCAATACAGTCTGCCTGCAAGTGGCGCGCGGCGACAAGGAACGCGCCGACCTGGCCCCCGTGCGTGCCGGGATCGAGGCAACGCTGTCCGCCCTGCTGGCCGCTGCCGATGCCGCCAATGCGGCGCCCTCGATCGTGCATCTGCAGGCGGCATTGTGCGCGGCCTTGCAACTGGCCGCGGATACCGACGCACGTCTGGCCTTCCTGGAAAGCCTGCCGGCCGCCGCGGACGGCACGCAGGCCGCCGCGTGGCAGGCGCTCGCGATCGGCGATGCGACTGTCGCGGCCGCGCTCAACGGGCGATTCGAACAATGGCAGCGCGAACAGACCGATGCCCGTCAGGCGCGCTCCGCCGAGGCGAAGAAACAGGCGGGCGAACAAAACAAGGCGGCCCGCCAGGCGCGCCTCGACGAAGTGGAGGCGCTGCTCAATCAGGCCGAGACAGCGCTTGCCGCCGGACACCTGGCGGAGACCATCGAGTTCCTGCGCAAGCTGGATGATGCCGCGTCATTCGCTCACCCGGACAAGAAAATGCAGGCGCGCATCGAGGCCGTGCAGGGTGAAGCCGCGCGCCTGAAAGGCTGGCAGCACTGGGGCGGCGGACGCGTGCGCGACGATCTGGTGCTGGAGGCCGAGGCCCTTGCCAAGGCCAGCGCGGCCGAGAAACTGGCCATCAAGGCGCACGCGGACGCCATCGACAACCTGCGTGAACGCTGGAAGGAACTCGATAAACTTGGCGGCGCCACCAACCGCACACTGTGGTTGCGATTCGATGCCGCGCTGAAGACAGCGTACCTGCCGGTCGCCGCGCACCTGGCCAAGCTGAAAGCCGCACGCCAGGAAAATCTCGACGCACGCAAACAGTTGATCGCGGCTCTCGACGCTGTCGTGCTGGCTGACGCCGAAAAGGGCGAAAGCCAGGACTGGCGGGCGCTGGCAAGGATTCTTGAACAGTTTCAAACTGACTGGCGCAAGCTGGGTCCGGTCGAACACACCGTGCCGCACAAGGCGCGCAGCGCGCTCGAGACGCGCCAGACGGCGAGCGTCGAGCGCCTCGACGCGCCGTTGCGCGAAGTGCGGCGCGTCGAACAACTGAAGCGCAGCAAACTGATCGAGCGCGCCAAGGCACTGGCCGCCGATTCGGCCGCGCGGGACGTCATTGCCAAAGTGCGCGAACTGCAAACCGAATGGCAACAGCATGCCAAGGGATTGCCGCTGGCACGCCACGAGGAAAACAAGTTGTGGGCGGATTTCAAGTCGGCCACCGACGCCGTCTTCAAGCAGCGCGATGCCTTGCACGCCGCGCGTGACGGCGAGTTGAAGGTCCACCAGGCGTCCCGCGAAGCGCTGATTGGACGACTGGCGGCGCTGACGGCCGATACACCGGCCGGTGAACTCAAGCGCGCGCTGGGTGACATCGATCGCGAATGGCGCAATGGCGGCGAGGCGCCACGCGCGGTCGCGGCCAAGCTGGATGCGGCATTCCGCGCGGCGCGCGACAAGGCGCAGCAGCACCTGGCCGGCAGCGGCAAGCGTGTCTGGCACGCCACCTGCGACGCCCTCGCCGCCAAACTGGCGATGTGCGAAGAAATCGAATCGGCGACATCGGCCGCGGACATCGACGTTCGCTGGCAGGCGATTGCCGCGCTGCCGGCGCCATGGGAAAAAGCCCTGCAGGCGCGTTTCAAGTCGGCACTTGAAAATCCGGCAGGCTCCGGCGCGACACCGACCGCCGCCGATGCGCCCGGTGCGTCGTTGCTGCAGCTGGAAGCGGCACTGGGCGTGGAATCGCCGCCGGCGTTCCAGACGGCGCGCCGCGACCTCAAGTTGCGGGCCATGAAGAACGCGCTGGAAGCGCGGCAATCGGCGGGGGTCTCGGCGGCGGACATTGACCGCTGGCTTGCCGAGGTATTTGGTGTCGCGCGCGCCGATGACTTGTCGCGGCAGCGGCTGCGCGCCATTGTCGCCGCGCTGCGGGAAGGGTCGCACCGCGGCAGTTAGCGCGAATTTGTGAGCTCACACCGGCTGATCGCCGGTTGGGTCCGCCGTGGGTGCAATTCCAATCCACGATCATTACAATAATAATTGGCACGGCAATACGACGACAGGCCAGTAACGCGACATTCCTTCCCCGGTATTGTGGGGGAAGGTCAGGATGGGAGCGTGGTTGCGAGGAACGACTCTTTTGCAACCACCAACCCCACCCCAACCCTCCCCTTCCCAGGGGAGGGAGCCATATGATCGGAATTGGGCAGCCTACTGGCATGCGCCACGCAGTTCCGCAATCCTCAATAGTTGGACTGCGGCTTTGCCCAGTCCAACCTACGGCATGGTACTCAATCGTTTGTCCGCATCCACCAGCCAGCTCGCCATCGTCTGCAGGAAAGTCTTCTCGAAACGCGCGCGGCAGGTCTCCGAGGCCGCGCGCAACGCCGAATCGGTGATGCGCAGCACGATGCCGTCGAGCAGTACCGAGCAGGTGGTGTTGCGCGGCACGCGGCCCTCCAGCACGTAGGAGATTTCGCCCATGCTCATGCCGGCCGACACCAGGTCGATCAGCCGGCCCTGCTTCGAGACCCGCGCCTGCCCGCTCAACAGAATCAGGAAATAATCGCCGACATCGCCTTCCTGGATCAGCACCTCGCCCTGGTAGACCCGCTGGAACTCGCCAATCTCCAGCACATACCAAAGATCGGCATCGGAAAAAAACCGGAAGAACGGCGACTCGCGCACGAGCTGGAATCGTTCACTCGCGCTCGCCAGGTTGACCGTCAGATCGCCCTCGTCGATCGAGACCGGCGCGATCTTCATCAGCGCATCGAGACATTCGCGCCAGGACCCATAGCGGGACGAGGGCAGCTTGCCCATCATGCGATTGATGACCACATCGGCCGCGGCCGGGACACTGGGGCGGATTTCGCTCGGCGGGCGCGGCTGGGCCTCGAAAATCTGGTACATCAGCTCCTGCATGTTGGTGCCGTCAAACGGTTTTTCCCCTGTCAGCAACTGGTAAAACACCACGCCGAGTGAAAACATGTCGCTGCGGAAATCGAGGGTGCGGCCCAGCAACTGCTCCGGCGACATGTACAGCGGCGAACCGATGCCCGATTCGACCTGGCCGGCGCGGGTGGAAATCAATGTTGCACCGAGATCGCTCAGGCGAATGTCGCCGCCGGTGGTGATCAGGATATTCGCCGGCTTGATGTCGCGATGAATCAACCCCAGCACATTCATGTACTCGAGCGCCTTGCCGCACTTGAAAATCACATCCGTCACCGCTTCAAACGCCAGCAGCGTGCCGCGCGTGCAGTGCTGGTCCATGGTGCCGCCGTCGATGCACTCCATGACCACGTAATGATCGTCGCCGTCCTGGACCACATCGAAGATCTTGACGATGTGCGGATGGTTGAGTTTGCCCAGCAGGGCGGCCTCGGTCCGCAGCCCCAGGTCCGCCAGGTCGCCGCTGCGCTTGTCCACGCTGTTCTTCTCGATGACCTTTATCGCTACCTCGCAGCGGTGAAAGGGGTCCTCGGCCAGATAGACGGTGCTGGTCGCGCCACTGCCCAGCACGCGCCGCAAGGTGTACTTGCCGAGTTTGCGCGGCAGCAGCAACTCATCTTCTTGAAGAGGAAAAACGCTTGACATGGGATTGCGAAAAAGATCGATGAACTAGGTTAGCACGGTGCCCGGCAGGAAGGTGTCAGAAATGGAAAACGCCAGCACTGACGCGGCTTGCAGGGCAATATTGCCGGGAACACCGCGCCAGTGCTGGAGTCTTGCCGTCGGGTCAAGTAGTTCCCCATCGTGCAAGCCACACGGTTTGCGCTTGCCGCAGATCACACTATTCATAATCAGACGTCTAGCCTTGCCATCCGAGGCGGGCAACGCTTCCGGTCTCCGATGCGGCAATACGCAGCGAGCCACTATCCCCCGCCGCATGCGCGCACTGACTATTGGCTGGTCCAGCCACCCTCGATCGGAATGGCACTGCCGGTGATGTTATGGGCAACGGGATGGCACAGCCAGGAGGCGAGCTGGCCAATCTCCGCCGGCTTCGAGGTGCGCTGACTCGGTTGCTTTTCACGCAGCAGTTCGCGCACACCGGCATCGCGGTCGCCGCCATGCGCGGCGGCGCGCGCCATGATCTGCGGTTCGATGATGGCGGTCTCGGTCCAGCCGGGACAGATGCAGTTCACCGTCACACCGCCCTGCTCGCGGCTGCCAGCGCTGGCGTACTCGAGGGCGGCGACCTTCGAGAGTCCGATCAGGCCGAACTTGGCGGCGACGTACGGTGCCTTGTTGATCGACGCCACCAGTCCATGCACCGAGGCGACGTTGACCACCCGGCCATAGCCGCGCACCGCCATGCCCGGCAGCGCGGCCTTCATGGTGTGGAAGGCGGCGGACAGATTGATCGCGAGAATGCGGTCCCAGACCGCTGCGGGCAGTTCGGCCAGGGGCGCGGTCTGCTGGATGCCGGCGTTATTGACGAGGATGTCCAGCGGCCCGGCGGCGAGCACGGATTCCATCAGCTTGTCGACTTCGCCCCCGTCGCACAAATCGTGGCTGTGACAGGTGACCGAGAGCGCGCCTACCGAGAGCACGGCGGTGCGCGCGGCCTCCTGTTGCGCCGGCGTGGCGAGGCCGTGCAGCACGATGTGGCAACTCTCGGCGGCGAGCG
>JBDTSU010000131.1:0-9606 GCA_039930965.1 Betaproteobacteria bacterium | reverse complement strand
CAATGATGCCAAGGCGGGGTTTCTCGCAATTGATGGTGACGCGATTCAGTTTGTTAATGCGGCAGTAGGCCAGTGCGGCGTAAATTTTGTCGTGCTGCAGACGCAACTCTTGCTCCAACGGCGAATCCGGCCAGCGCAGTGACAGGCCTTTGGCCGGCATCGGAAAATCTTCCGGCAATAGAATCTTGGGGTTGCTCGGATCGATCAGCACCGACGCCGACGCATCGACGGTATCGGAGATGCATTTGAACGCGATATACAGACCCGAGTAGCGCGACATCGCAAAGCCGTGTAAGCCGAGGTCGAGGATTTCCTGCACGCCTGTGGGATACAGGACAGGAATCATCGCCGCATCGAATATATGTTCGGACTGGTGCGGTAACGTGGACGATTTGCATGCGTGATCGTCGGCAGCAACCAACAGGACCCCGCCATGTTTCGACGAGCCAGCAGCATTGGCATGCTTGAACACGTCGCCGGAGCGATCCACACCCGGACCTTTACCGTACCAGATGCCAAACACGCCGTCGTACTTGGCGCCTTCAAACAACCCGACTTGTTGCGAACCCCATACAGCGGTTGCGGCCAACTCTTCGTTCACGCCCGGCGTGAAGAAGATGTGATTTTCCTTGAGGAATTTCTTTGCTTTCCACAATGCCTGATCGTAGCCGCCCAGTGGTGAACCGCGATAGCCGGAGATAAAACCCGCCGTATTGAGTCCCGCAGCGAGATCACGCTGTCGCTGGATCATCGGCAGTCGCACCAGCGCCTGCGTGCCATTCATGAAGGCACGGCCTTGCGTCAGGGCGTATTTATCGTCGAGGGTAACGGCTGAAAAAGCGGAAGATGTGGCGGCATCGGTCGACGCCTTGGTGGCAACTACGGCTGACATTACTACTCCTCAAATTTTGTTTGCGGATCTGACGCTGGCGATACATTGGAGCATTGCACGCACTTCGCGTTGTGGGCCTACCGCTAGAGAGGATTTTGTCCCCTAAGCAGGGCGGGCGCAAGTATAGCCGCAAAGCGCCACCTTTGTTTAAGTGAACGGGATTCATTGCGCGCGCAAGACCAAGGATTTGATGTCTGGAACCGGTGCTGCGGAAAAGATCACAGGTGCTGGAAGCGTAGATTGTTTATTGAAGCGGGTTTACAGGTATTTTTGCTCGGAGAGGCTCACCAATGCTTGTGTTTGTGCTTTTCACCAAGCGATTGAACTGATTTTCGTAAATTGCACCGCCATATAACTTCTACGCTTGGAAGCCCAAGTCACGCCCTGCCAACACATCATCCAACAATCCGGTCGACCACAAATGCCACCGCGTATGCCACCAACAGCGCCGCGCAAAATTTCAAAATGCTGCGCGTGCTTCCCTTTGGCGCATCGATGCTGTCGAGATAGCGATTAATGAAAAATCCAGAGGCGAAAAACGCGATCGTCGATAAAATCAAGCTGGCCATTTCAGCTAACTTTTCCAGCGATCAATCAGCCTGCCTTAACCCCGCCGGAAAACACCCTGCCACGCGCGGCCAGATACAACAGCAACACCAACACGCCAAACGGCAGCATCGACAATGCATCCGAATAGGGGCCCTGGAAGAATGGATTACTCTTAGTTGACCAGTCGTTGAACCATGTATCAAGTGCGACAAATACGCCCGCCGACAGGGCGATAAAGATCCCTGCGATTGCCCCACCGGCGATAAATCCGGAGGCCATCAACACACCCGGTCCCTTGTCCGTCTGCGCGCAGAGTTCGACAGCGCTCATGTGCTTGCATTCTGCCTTCTTGCCTTCCTTGCGGTCGATCAACCAACGTACCAGCCCGCCGATAAAGATGGGCGTCGACGATGAAAGCGGCAGATAGACACCCACTGCAAACGCCAGCGAAGGTATGCCCGCCATTTCCAGCACCAGCGAAATCATCACACCGAACAACACCAACTCCCATGGCAGCTTGCTATCAAGAATGCCCTTGATGATGTATGACATTAGCGTAGCCTTGGGCGCATCGTACTTGCGTACCTTGGTGCCGTCGGGACGTTCGGCATGGATACCGTTAATGCCGGGATCGACGAAGTAAACCGCTGCGCCATTGTCATCGACCAGATACTGCCCCTCGGGGCCGCCAACATTGCCGCTCTTGTGCCAGATGCGGTAAGTCTTGTTGTCAGTCGCCGCCTGTGGCCCTTCGAGTGCCGCACGAGTGGCCAGAGGCTGCAGCTCAGTGCGCAGTCCTGGCGCGATTTTCTCAATGGGCACGTACACCGTTGCCGCCTGGTTAAGCCCCAGCAGGATCGGACCCAGCATAACCGCCGAAGCAAGCGACCCGATCATGATGGCGTACTGCTGAAGTCGAGGCGTGGCACCGACCAGATAGCCGGTCTTCAAGTCCTGCGATGTCGTGCCGCCGTTCGACGCAGCGATGCAGACGATGGCGCCAACCGATAGCGCCGTCACGTAATAGGTGCCGCCGGTCCAGCCAAGCAACAGGAATATCAAACACGTCAGTAGCAATGTCGCCACCGTCATGCCGGAAATCGGATTAGACGATGAGCCAATTTCACCGGTCAGGCGCGACGATACCGTCACGAACAGAAAACCGAACAACACGATGAGGAACGCGCCGATCAGGTTCATGTGCAACGAAGGTGCCAATGTGATCGCCGCCATCAGCACGATCACGCCGATGCCCACCCACTTCAATGGAATGTCGTTTTGGGTGCGCAGCGTCGACGCCGCATCACCCTTCACGCGGTAATCCTGCAGCCCCTGTTTCAAGCCGCGCCATATCATCGGCAGGGCACGAAACAGACTAATCACACCTCCGGCGGCTACAGCACCAGCGCCGATGTACAAAACATATGCGCCACGAATCTGGCCGGGTTCCATCGCGCTGATCAACACCGCGCCCGGCGCCACCGGCGTGGTGAGGCCGTCGCCAAAAAATTTGATCAGTGGAATCAGCAGCAGATAGGTCAGCACACCGCCCGCACACATGATCGAGGCAATGCGCGGCCCGATGATGTAGCCCACGCCCAGCAGTTCCGGCGAAACCTCCACCGCCACCGAGCCCGATTTCATCGGCGCACCAAACACTTTTTCGGGTACATCTTTCCAGCCTTTGAACGCAATGTTGGACACCTTGTAGACGAGCCCGATCGCAAAGCCTGCAAAGATGGTGACTGCGCTAATGCCTGCGCCTGCGAACGCCGTGACTTTGGCCTCGGCACGCGAAGCAGCGTCGGCGCCCGCTTTGAGCACTTCCGCGCACGCGGAGCCCTCAGGGTATTTCAGCACGCCATGTTGCTCAACAATCAGTGCGCGACGCAACGGAATCATCATGAGAATTCCCAGCACGCCTCCCAGAGCCGCGACCAGAAACACCCGCGTCAATTCCAGATCGAAACCCAGAATCAGAATCGCCGGCATGGTTACACCCAAGCCGAATGCCAGCGATTCGCCCGCCGAACCCGCTGTCTGGACGATATTGTTTTCGAGGATGGACGCGTCCCGAAAACCCATCTTTGCCCACAGGCGGAACAACGTGATGGAAATTACCGCGACAGGGATCGAGGCGCTGACGGTCAAGCCTACTTTCAACACCAGATAGAGCGATGAGGCGCCAAAGACGATACCTAACACTGAGCCCAGAACGACGGCACGCAGCGAGAATTCAGGGAGCGCAGTTTTTTCGGGGATGTAGGTTTGGAAGTTGGTGGACATGAGAGATTAGTACGAGGAGATTGGAGCTCTTTCAGGCAGCCCGGGGCCTGACTGCACTATATCCCAGCATTTAGCGATGCGCAGTTCGGGCCCAATAGCCTTGATTCTGCGCGAAACTCGACTTGGTTTGCCTTTCTCTGCAGTGCGACCAGTTCGCAGAAGCACCAACCTGCGGCTTGCGTATCAGCTACCGTCAGGCATATTGCAGCTGCGTCACCAAATCTTGCACCGATTCTCCCGCACCATCGCTTGACCCGCCTTGCAGGAAAACGCCTTGTCAAACTCCGGCATATTCACCATTAGTCCATTCACACGATACTTCCCCGGCGAATGCGGGTTGGTCAGTGCACGATCACGCATATCCTCAGGCCGATTGTTCTCGCAAGCCCACTGCGCGTAGCCGATAAAGAAGCGCTGCTCTGGTGAAAACCCTTCATGCGATTCGGGTTTGGTGTTGGCAATCTGTGCCTGCCACGCCATCCAGCCCAGCACCAAGCCGCCCAGATCGGCGATGTCTTCACCTAGCGTGAGTTTGCTGTTGATCTTGATGTCGTCAACGATGGTGTACTGCGCATACTGATCGACGATGCACTGCGCGCGGTCGTTGAATTCCTTGTTGTCTTTCTCTGTCCACCATTCTTTCAGATTGCCTTTGGCGTCGAACTTGCGGCCCTCGTCGTCGAAGCCATGCGTGAGTTCGTGGCCGATGGTGCCGCCGGTATTGCCGTAGTTGGGGGCGTCGTCCATTTTCGGATCGTACAGCGGCGGCTGCAGCACACCCGCCGGGAAGTTGATGTCGTTCATCTGCGCGTTGTAGTACGCGTTCACGGTCGGCGGGGTCATCGACCATTCGCCGCGATCCAGCGGCTTGCCGATTTTTCGCAGGTCGCGCCTGGATTCAAACACGTTGCCGCGCTGCACGTTGCCCATGAAATCATCGCGCTTGACCTGCATGGCGCTGTAGTCGCGCCATTTGTCCGGATAGCCGATCTTGTTGACGATGCTGTGCAGTTTTTCGAGCGCTTTCTGTTTGGTCGCGGGCCCCATCCACGCCAGTTGGTTGAGATCCTCGCGCATGGCCTGCTCGATCTGCTTGGTCATGTGCAGCGTCTTCTTCTTCAGGTCGGCGCTGAAAGAGCGATTGACAAACTCCTCGCCCAGCGCCTCACCCAACTGGCCGTCGACCAATGCCACGCAGCGCTTCCAGCGCGGCTTCAGTTCCGGCACGCCGCGCAGGGTCTTGCTGAAGAAATTGAAATTCTCATTGACGAACGCGGAAGAAAGATAGGGCGCGCTCGAATGCGCGAGGTGCCAGCGCAGGTAGGTCTTGATGTCGTCGAGACTGCGGGTCTGCAACTGTTTCTCAAGCTCCTTGAAGAACTCCGGCTCGGTGACGTTGTACGAATTCAGGTTGGCGAGCCCGACGCCTTTCAGATACGCGCCCCAGTCAAACGCCGGCGTGAGCGCCTTCAGGCCCTTTGCATCCACCTTGTGGAACAGCTTGTAGGGGTCGCGGCGGTCGACGCGTGACAGGCTCGCCTTCGCCAGCGCGGTCTCGAGTTCCATGACGGTGGTGGCATGGCGCTGCGCGGCCGCCGCATCGTCGCCGAGCAACTCAAACGTGCGCGCGACGTGAGCGACGAATCTTTCACGGATCTCCTTCGACTTGTCCTCGGGCTTGAGGTAGTAGTCGCGGTCGGGGAGACTCAGTCCGCCCGATGTCGCAAAAGCAATGACCTTCGAGGAATCGGCAAAGTCCTGGCTGGAGCCGAAACCGAAGAACAGCCCCGCGTCCGCCGTCGACAGATGCAGGCTTGCCAGCAGCGCCGGCAATTCGCGCACCGATTTCATGGCGCTGATTTTGTGCAGGCCGGGCTGCAGCGGCAACGAATCGAGTTTCTCGACCGTCGTTTCGTCCATGCACGCGGCAAAATAATCGCCCAGCTTTTGCTGGCGCGCGTTCAGGCCCGCCGGTTTCTTTGCCAGTCCGTCGAGGATTCCCCACAGGTAGCGCTGGTTGTCCTGCCCCAGCTTTCCGTACACGCTCCAGCGCGGCTGGTCGGCGGGGATGGGATTGTTCTTCATCCAGCCGCCGCAGGTGTACTGGTAGAAGTCAACACAGGGATCGGCGGTCTTGTCCATGCCATTGACATCAAGCCCCGGTGTGTAGGGAAACGAGGTGGCGGGCTGGTCGGCAGCCTTGGCCTGCGCGGCGACCGGATTGCTGATGGCCGACACGCCGAGCAGGGACAAAAGAATCAACAATTTTTGCATTCGAATTTCTCCACGGGTCAATCAGATTCGCGATGCTACCAGATCGTGTTGAACCAACACTTGATGGTCGCGGATCGCCAGTACATGCGCCTCCCCAGCCCTTTTCGGCCGGGAAGGCGCGCCAATGCTCGGTGCTCCCTCTCGGGAACATCTCGAAACCTTCGAAAATTCGTCGTCCCAGCGTAGGCTGGGACCCAGTCCATTCCAAGTTCTTGAAAATACGATGGACTGGATTCGCTCCCACGGGTGGCCCTGCATGGCCATCCGGTTCACCGGGCGCGATGCAATGCATCGCGAATTCCCCGTCTCACCCTTCGCTGGAATGACGGGATTAGTATTAGTAGCAGTTCGCCTCGGGAACCTCACAATGATTCGTCGTCCCAGCGGCGGCTGGAATGACGTGGTTGCAAACTTCATCTGCGTGGCACGTTAGATCTTCTCGACGCTGATCGTATTGTCCTTCGGCCGTCGGTCAATCAGCTTGTTGAGCGGATCGATGCCCGCCTTCGCCGGTTTGCGGTCCACCACCACGGTGATGTCATTGTCTTCCTTGTCGATCATTCGCTTCTCCAGGAAAATCGGGATGCCCTTGTCATCCAGCACGCCAACATCGATCCAGTCAGCCGGCGGCACATCCTCTTCCTTGCCGAGCTTGTCGGCTTTGCGCTTCTTGACCGTGATCTTCATCGCCACCTCAAACTTCCCGCCGGGCAATTCCTTCCAGGTCGCTTTGGTGATGCGGTTATCGAACAGGATGATGTTCTCGAACATGTCGTCGATCACGTACTGCAGGTGCGGCGGTGTGACGGCGCGGATGTGCTTCAGGAACAGGGTCGAATTCGGGTACGGCGGGCCCTGGTAGGCCGCCTCCCGCAGCATGGCCTTGAGCGCGCGATTCACGTTTTCCTCGCCGATGTAGTCCTGCAGCGCGTACATCACCACGCTGCCCTTGCGGTAGTGGATATAGGGCTGGTTCTCCACCCGCGCCAGCGGCAATTCCTTCTTTTGCTCGAAGGCGCGCCCGCCGAGATAGCGGTCCATTTCGTAGGCGAGGAACTTCTGCATCCTGGCCTCGCCGTACTTCTGTTTCATCACCATCAGGGCGGAGTATTGCGCCAGTGTTTCCGAAAGCATGGTGCCGCCCTGCACGTTGCCGCCCAGGAGCTGGTGCGCCCACCACTGGTGCGCGGCTTCATGCGCGGTGACGTAGTACGGGTAATCGATGTCTTTCTCGTCGCCCTCGCGCACCCGCGCGATGAAGCCGATGCCCTCCGAGTAGGGAATGGTGTTCGGAAAGGCCTGGGCGAAGCTTGCGTAGCGTGGAAACTCGATGATGCGGAACTGCTTGTGCTGGTAGGGCGAGAACGCATTGGAAAAATACGTCAGCGACGCCTTGGTGGCCGCGATCATGCGATCGATGTTGTACTCGTGGCCGGGATGGTAGTAGACCTCGATGGGCACGTCACCTGTCGCCCCGTGCCACTGGTCCCTTTTCACCTGGTAGCGCGCGGACTGGAAGGCGAAGAAGTTGAGGATCGGCACATCCATCTTGTAGCTGAAGTAGCGGCGCCCGCCCTCTTTCCATTCCTTCTGCAGGTAGCCGGGCGCAATGGCGATCTGGTCCTCCTCGGTGCCGACGACTGTATCGAAGGTGATCCAGTCGGCATCGTTCGACAGGTAGCTACTCGCCAGCCCCACGGCATCTTCGCGGTCGCGCATCCGCTCCTTGGGCGCGAGTCCGAATTTCTTGCGGTCCTGGTCGCGCGCCAGCTCCATATTCTCCTGATAGCCGATGGCGGGAAGTATGTTGCGGCCATTGATGAATGAGCCGTTGTAGACCACGTCGGTGTTCGAGCCGGAGTTGGTAAAGCCATGCGTCGCCAGCTCGAGATCGAAGTTGAGCGTTGCCTCGGCGCCCGGCGCCAGCGGAGATTTCAGCTTGTATCGGCGGATGCCGATCCTTTCATCGTTTTCCGCCAGGTCGGCCGGCACATCAAACTCGAGCCGGTGGAACGTCAGGTCCTCCTGCAGGAATCCCAGAAAGACCTCGGTGACCGGCATGTTGTTCTTGTTCTTCAGCCGGTAGCTCCCGGCCATGCGTACCCGCTGCTCGCTCGGGTAGAGATCGGTCTTGAGGCTGACCGCGATAATGCGCGGCTGCGGCACCGCTGCCGTGGCCTTGTATTTCTTCTCGTAGTCGACCTGGCGCTGCTGGGCGTCCTTACTGCTCCGGTAGATATTCAGGATATTGGTGTTGTAGTAAATGAACCCGCCCAGCCCGGCAAACAGCAACACGGACAGCGCCGAGGCGGCGACCACGCCCCCCTGGTATCGGTTGCGCGCCATCACCATGCGCTCACGCCATCCACCGACGGTGCCCCGTGTCCAGAGCAGGTACGCGCCGATCGTCAGCAACAGGGCGGCCGCGCTCCAGTACGCCTGGAAGGCAAACGCGCGCGGCAGGAAATGGCCGAAGCCGTTCATGTCCGAATACGTCAGCGACGGAATCGAGCCGTATTTGTACAGGTTGTGTTCGAAGCCGAGCCCGCCGGAGAAAGAGATCGCGATGTAATAGACGATCATCACGAAATGGCCGAGGTACTTGTGGTTGACCGCGCTATGCACCGCGATGGCCAGCGCACAAATCAGCCAGTAATCCAGCAGTTGCAGGCCCAGCAGTTCTTTCAGGTACAGGCCGATCTCGAAATGGAAATAGCCCTTGAACGATTGAATGGTCATGCCGCACACCATCAGCAGGATTTGCAGAAGCACCGGCACCAGCATCAGTGCCAGCAGCTTGGACAGGAGCGGCAGCCAGGTCGGCACCGGCGTGGCATCGATGATCTGGTCCAGCCGGTTATCGCGTTCGCGCCATACCAGTTCGCCGGCATAAAAGGCGATGATGATGAGCATGAACAGGCCGAAGGTCCCGCCGAGCAGGCCAGTCATCTGGTAGGTCACGGGCCAGGTATTGGTGCCGAACATGTTGCCCAGGGTGGTGCTGGCGAACCCCATGAACAGGATGCCGGCCAATACCAGCACGCCAAAGTAAATGTTCTTGACGGTTTCGCGCAGATTCAGCCAGACCAGGTTCGGCAGCATGTTCAGTCCGGCCGGCGTGATTATCGGCGGCCGCGCCATCGAGACCGGCATCGCGGATTCGTCGCCCGGGACATCGCTGATCGTCTTCATCCTGCCGGCCGCGCGTTCGCCGGAAAACCGGGCGAACGAAAATCGCCAGTAGCCGAACGCCGCCGCCGCCATGGCCACCCCGAGCCACAGCAGCCGGTTCCATAACAACACGCCTTCCAGCGGGATCAGGCGGGTATTGCGGTCGGCCACCGTCCAGTATTCGGCGATGCGGCCGATGGCCGTGGCGCCGAAGGGATCGATCAGCGAGGCGATCGTCTTGTTGTCGATATCGCGCAGCAGTTGCAGCGAGATCAGATAGCCGATCAGGCACAGCACGCTGCCGATATATACCGGCAACATTTTTTTCGTCAGCGCCGCGGTGACAAAGAAGATGCAGCCGATCAGCAAGGTGTTCGGCAGCAGGACCAGTATGTAAGGCCACAGATAGGCCGCCCAGAGATTGGGACCCAGGC
>JBDTSU010000130.1:0-9616 GCA_039930965.1 Betaproteobacteria bacterium | reverse complement strand
CGACGCCGGCTCACCGAACAAGGCCGATGAAGTCATCACCCTGATGAACAAATCGATCGACGATTTTGTCGTTGAACGCCTCAATACCGCCCTCTCGCCCGGTGCCGCCATGACCGCCTGGTTGGCAAACGACGAGGTGCCGCACGGTTTTTCCATCGACCAGGACACCGAACTGCAGTCGCCGGTCGAGGAAAAGGCGACGGTGCGCTTCGTCCGTCATGCGCTGGACGCGAAGGAGGTGCAGCGCCATATCGCCGCGGGCAAACAGTGCACACGCCTCGCGCTGACCTGGGCGGATCGCGTGTCGTTCGTGCTGACCGAATCGCTGGCGATCAAGCGCGTCACCCCGGTCGACGTGATTCGCGAGGCGGAAGACGGGCAGGCGCAGAACGACGATGAACGCTTCGATGCCGATTTCACGCTCATGACCGGTGAACTGCAACGGATGATGGCGGATCTGGTGACGGCGCTGGGCGGACCGGCGGCGTAGCAGGTTGCCTGACGTTCGCGTGTGCGGTTGCGGCACAGGGATGCGCACAGCTAATATTCGGATCTTCGGATTGCAACTAACGCGAGGTCAAGCGCATGTACACCCTGTTCTATTCCCCCGGCTCGGCCAGCATGGTCGTGCACCTGGCCTTGCTGGAAATCGGCACGCCGCATGAACTGAAATTGGTCGATCTCGACGTCGGCGCGCAACGCGATCCCACCTATCTCAAGCTCAATCCTCATGGCGTGGTGCCGACGCTGCTGATCGATGGCCGGCCGATGGTGGAGTCGGCGGCAATCCTGATGATGCTGGCGGACCGCCATCCCGAAGCGGGGCTCGCGCCGCCGGTCGGCACGCCGGCGCGCGAAGCCTGGTACCAGTGGATCGTCTATCTGAGCAATTCGCTCGCGGCCACCTACCGCTTCTGGTTTTACCCGCAGGACCTGGGCGCCGCGGAACATGCGCCGGCGGTGCGGGCGGCCCTGCAGCACAAGATCGCGAGCGTGTGGGACCGGCTCGACGCGCAGCTCGCGGCGAACGGGCCTTACTTGTTGGGGAAGGATTTCAGCGGCGCGGATCTGCTGCTGATCATGCTGATGCGCTGGTCGCGAAACATGCCGCGCCCGGTGACCGAATGGCCGGAGCTGAAGAATTACGCCAACATGATGCGCGCGCGGCCAAGCTGGAAGAAATTGTATGAACGCGAAGGGCTGACGGAGTGGGCGTGAAGATCAGCAGATCAAGCACTGGCGCGGTGCGCAGGCGAGAAATGGCTGGAAAGGCGCACCAGCGCTTGTGGTTGTTCGCTGAGATCTATTGATGCGTTGCGAAGGCTAGACGCGAAGCGGCGTAACCTGACAGATTTACTCGTTCAGCCAATGCCTGTTGGGTTACGGCTTCGCCTGACCCAACCTACTTTCCAGCGCGATTTGCGATATGGATGTCTTGCGTAGGCTGGCATTGATGCGTTGCGTAGGTTGGGTTATGCGCGAAGCGGCGTAACCTAACAGATTTACTTGTTCAGCCAATGCCTGTTGGGTTACGGCTTCGCCTAACCCAACCTACTTTCCAGCGCGATTTGCGATATGGATGCCTTGCGTAGGCTGGCATTGATGCGTTGCGTAGGTTGGGTTAGACGCGAAGCGGCGTAACCTAACGGGTCTACTTTCGGACCGATGCCTTCTTCTTCTTGGCCACTGCCACCGGCGTCACCGCCAACCCGCGCAAATAGGTGTCGATCATCTTCTCCGCGTCGCGCTCGAAGGAAAAATAGTTCGGATCGAGCAGCCAGTTCATGATCAGCCCGTCGATCAGCGCGTGCAGGCCGATGGCGGCAAGATGTGCATTGGCGGTCTTTGGCAGGTGTCCTTTGCGGATCGCGTTGCGAAAGCCTTCCTCGACGTGCGTGACGCAGTCGGCGCGGCCCTCGAGATGGCGGTCTTTCAGCGGCGCCATCTCGTCCACGTACTCGCATTTGTGGCTCATGATGTCGAACACGCGCTGCATCTGCGGATTCTTGTCGATGCTCTTGAGGATCGCCACCGAACGTTCGCGGATATACGCGACCGGGTCCTGCCGGGTCTCGTCGGTGAACGTCTCGGTCAGTTCTTCCATCGGCAGCGTGACCCGTTCCATCATCGCGTTGAACAGGTCGAGCTTGTTCTTGAAGTGCCAGTAGATGGCGCCGCGGGTGACGCCCGCCGCTTCCGCGATCTCGGCGAGCGAGGTGCGCGAAACGCCACGTTCGTTGAAGACGTGTTCCGCCGTATCGAGCAAACGATTGCGGGTCTCCTGCGCTTCTTCCTTGGTCCTGCGTGCCATGCGGCATCTCCGGTGGTGCGGGTGCTACGTGTTTCTTATATGTTTTGTCGGCGCGCGCATCACATCACCGATGTGATGCGCGGCTTGCTGCACAGTATCCCCACATTCTCCGGGGCCATTTTTTGATGATCGTCAATGTCGTCACAAAAATGTACTTTACATACATCCGTGAATGTATGTAGTATACGGCTTCCTGAAAATTTCCGCCACCAAAAACATCAAGGGGCTCCCCGGCCAGGTCAATGGCTGAGGCAATTGCTGCCGCGCAGGGGCCCCGCGCGAAAGGAATCGTCCATGCTGTTCGCACTATCCTCTCCTTCGTCCCCCGCGTTACGTCCGTTGCTGGCCGGCGCATCGCTGGTACTCCTCGCGACACTGGCTGCCTGCGGCAAAGGCGGCGAACCCGGGGGCTTTCACGGCATGCCGCCGGCGATGGTGACCTATGAAGTCGTGGCGGCGCGCGACATTGCCGTGGAACGTGAGTACGTCGGCCAGACCAATGGCTCGCGTGAAGTCGAGATCCGCGCGCGCGTCAACGGCATCATCGAAAAACGCCTGTACGAAGAGGGTAGTGTCGTGAAAGCCGGCCAGCCGCTGTTCAGGCTCGATGCCGCGCCGTACGCGGCCGCCGTGGCCCAGGCCGAAGCCGGGGTGGCGACAGCGGAGGCCAATCTGAAGCTCGCGGAACGCGAATACGTGCGCCTGAAGCCGCTGGTGGAGGCCAAGGCGATCAGCCAGAAGGAATGGGACACCGCCGCCTCCGCGCAGGATGTATCAAGGGCGCAACTCAAACAGGCGCAGGCGCAGCTGCAGCGCGCGCGTCGACTTCAGCTACACCGATATCCGCGCGCCGATTGCCGGCGTGGTGGGCCGCGCGCTGAAGGTCGAAGGCGCGCTGGCTAATGCCAGCGGCGACAGCCTGCTGGCGACGCTCGCCCAGACTGACCCGATCCATGTGAATTTTTCGATCGCCGACAGCGAGCGCAGCGCCACGCAGAGTGAAATCGCCGCCGGTACGCTGAAGGTGCCCAAGTCCGGTTACGTGGTCAAGCTGAAAACCTCCGAGGGCCAGTGGCTGAAGCCGGTCGGCAAGCTTGACTTCAACGATTACAAGGCCGACGCCAACACCGGCGCCTATGCCGCGCGCGCGGCGATTGCCAATAGCGAAGGCACGCTGGCGCCGGGCCAGTTTGTGCGCGTGGTGCTGAGCGGCGCCACCCGCCCGGGCGCGATCGCATTGCCGCAGCGCGCGGTACTCGACGGCCCGATGGGCAAGTATGTCTATCTGGTGGGCAAGGGCGCGGACGGAAAACCCGCGGCGGAAATGCGGCCGGTGGTGCCCGGCGAATGGGTCACGCTCGAAGGCAAGGACGCAAATGCCTGGGTCATACGCCAGGGCCTCAAGGCCGGCGACCAGGTGATTGTCGATGGCATGGCGCGCATCTTCGCGCCCGGGCAGCCGATCCAGCCGATGACCGCGGAGGAGGCCGCGAAGGCAGCTGCCGCGCAGGCGGCAGAGGCTGCGAAGGCCGGTGGCGCGCAGGCCAGGCCAGCGCCGGCCGAGGGCAAGAAATGAGTGAGAGATCCCATTCCAGTTCCGCATCAATAGTGCATTGATGATGGGCCTGGATAACCCGTCGTCCCAGCGCAGGCTGGGACCCAGCCCATCAAATAGTCTGATTAGTCTTTAATCGCCGGTTTACTTCGTTGTGAAATTGGGCGGACTGGGTCCCAGCCTGCGCTGGGACGACGATTGGCGGAGTTTGTCGCGAAACACAATTGATAGATTAATTGCTGAGAAATGGAATAACCAAAATGTTCTCCCGCTTCTTCATTGACCGGCCCATCTTTGCCTTCGTGATCTCGATTTTCATCGTGATCGCGGGCTTGGCATCGATGCGCGCCTTGCCGATTGCGCAGTATCCGGAAATATCCCCGCCGGTGGTCCAGGTCGTCGCGATCTATCCTGGCGCATCGGCCGAGGTGGTCGAACAGACGGTCGCCGCCCCCATCGAGAACGCGCTGACCGGCCTCGAAGGCCTGATGTACATGTCGTCCACTTCGAGCTCAAGCGGCATCGTTACCATCCAGGTGACCTTCGAGATCGGCACCGATGTCGACAAGGCCGCGCAGAGCATCAACAACCGCGTCAAGCAGATCGAGGCCAAGCTGCCGCAGGAGGTGCGCCGCCAGGGAGTAAACGTCGAGAAAGGCTCGTCGGCGTTCCTGCAGGTGATCGCGTTCTTCTCGCCCGACGGCCGTTTCAACGACCTGTACACCTCGAATTACGTGACGATGAACGTGCTCGACAGCCTGAAGCGCGTGCCCGGCACCACCAACGTGCAGATCTTCGGCGCCAAGGACTACGCCATGCGCATCTGGCTGAAGCCCGATCGCATGACGCAATTGAAGGTGACCGTCGACGAAGTCGCGCGCGCGCTCAACGAGCAGAATGCGCAGTTCGCCGCCGGCAAGATCGGCCAGGCGCCCAACGGCGGCGGGCAGGACATGGTCTACACCGTCACCACCAGGGGCCGGCTCGCCACGGTGGAGGAATTCGAGAACGTCATCGTGCGCTCGAATGCCGACGGCAATGCGCTGCGCCTGAAGAACATCGCCCGCGTCGAACTCGGCTCGAAGGACTACGACTTCATGGGCCGCATCAACGGCAAGCCGGCGACGCTGGTCGGCGTCTTCCTGCAACCCGGCGCCAACGCGCTCGACGTCGCCAACGAGGTCAAGAAGACCCTTGCCACCGCCAAGGAACGCTTTCCGGCGGGCCTCGACTACTCGGTCCCCTACGACACCACCCGTTTTGTCGAAGTCTCGATTCGTGAAGTGCTGAAGACGCTGGCCGAAGCCATGGCGCTGGTGTTCCTGGTGGTGTTCCTGTTCCTGCAGAACTGGCGCGCCACGCTGATTCCATTTGCCGCGGTGCCGGTATCGCTGATCGGTACGTTTGCCGGCCTGCAATTGCTGGGCTACTCGATCAACACGCTCACGCTGTTCGGCATGGTGCTCGCCATCGGCATCGTCGTCGATGACGCGATCGTGGTGCTGGAAAATATCGAGCGCATCATGCATGAGGAAAAACTCGACGTGCGCGAGGCGGCCATCAAGGCCATGAAGGAAGTCACCGGCCCGGTGGTGGCGATCGTGCTGGTGCTGGTGTCGGTGTTCGTGCCGATCGCTTTCCTGGGGGGCCTGACCGGTGAGTTGTATCGCCAGTTCGCGGTGACGATCTCGATTGCGGTGGTGATCTCGGGCATGGTCGCGCTGACCATGACGCCGGCGCTGTGCGTGGTGTTGTTGAAGCAGGCCCATCGCGGCCCGGGAAGGTTCTTCACCTGGTTCAACGACTGGTTCGCGCGCGTCACCCGGCGCTATACCCAAGGCGTGCTGTGGATGATCAAGCGCGGCACGCTCGGCGTAATACTGTTCACCGGCATGGTGCTGATCACCGCCGGCCTGTGGAAACTCACGCCCAGCTCGCTGGTGCCGGACGAGGACCAGGGCTTCTACATCGCCGCGGTGTTCCTGCCGGATGGCGCCTCGCTCGACCGCACCGACAAGGTGGTGGCCGAGGTGGTCGCGGCGATCAAGTCGAACCCGAACAACGAGGACGTGGTGGCCTTCACCGGGTTCGATTTCCTCGGCGGCGGCTACCGCAACAGCGCCGCGACGATCTTTGTCACGCAAAAGCACTGGGACCAGCGCAGCGTGCCGGTGCAGGCGCTGGTGGGAGAATTCTTCATGAAGACCGGCGGCATCAAGGAGGCGCTGGTGCTGGCCTTCGCGCCGCCGCCAATCTTCGGCCTCGGCAATACCAGCGGCTTCGAGGTCTACATCCAGAACAAGGGTGAGGGCGGCGCGGAGAAACTGGCGCAGTCGATGTACGGCATCATGGGCGCCGCCAGCCAGAGCAAGGTGCTGGCCGGCGTGCAGACCCTGTGGCGCCCCTCGTCGCCGCAACTCAAGGTCAACGTCGACCGCGAAAAGGCCAAGGCGCTGGGCATTCCGCTGGATGCCGCCTTCAACACGCTCGCCGCCACGCTCGGCACCTACTACGTCAACGACTTCAATAAATACGGCCGTACCTGGCAGGTGCTGATGTCGGCCGACAGCCAGTATCGCAAGCGCCCCGACGACATCGGCCGCATCTTCGTGAAAAGCGAGCGCGGCGCGATGGTGCCGGTGTCCGCCTTTGCGAAAGTCGACTATTCCGCCGGGCCCGACACGCTGGACCGCTTCAACAACCTGCCCGCCGTGAAGCTGATCGGCGCCGCCGCGCCGGGCCGGTCCTCGGGTGAGGCCATCGTCGAGATGGAGAAGATCGCCAAGCAAGTGCTGCCGGCGGACATGAGTTACGACTGGACCGGCTCCTCGTTCCAGGAAAAGCGCGCCTCCGGCACGTCGGCCATCGCGCTGATCCTCGCCGCGGTCATCGCCTTCCTGATCCTGGCCGCGCAATATGAAAAATGGTCGCTGCCGCTCTCCGTCCTGCTGGCGATGCCGTTCGGCATTTTCGGCTCCCTGGCCGCCGTCTGGATCACGACCCACGGCAGTGCCCTGCTGGCGATGGCGCTCGGCCTGGTCGGCGTACAAGCGACCCCGTCGCAACTGACCAACGACGTGTATTTCCAGATCGGCCTGGTGACGCTGCTGGGACTTGCGGCCAAGAACGCGATCCTGATCGTCGAATTCGCGGTGTACAAGTCGCAGGAGGGTATGAGTGCCGCGGCGGCCGCGATGGAAGCCGCGCGCTTGCGCTTCCGGCCGATCCTGATGACCTCGCTCGCCTTCATCCTCGGCGTCGCGCCGCTGGCGTTCTCATCGGGCGCCGGCGCGGGCGCGCGGCATTCGGTCGGCACCGGCGTCATGGGCGGCATGCTGGCGGCGACCTTCCTGGCAATCTTTTTCGTGCCGCTGTTCTACAAGGTGATCACCGACCGCAAGCTGAATGAAGCGCGCAGCGAGGAGGACATCCGCAGTGAGGCGCAGCACGCGCATGCGCTGGTCACGCGCACGCACGTTCCGGCGCCGGGCCACCATGTGCTGCCGGCCGATCAACGCTAGGACCATGACGATGAAAATGACCCTGAAACCGACCCTCATCGCCATGGCGGCGGTGGCTTCCCTTTCGGCCTGCACCGTCGGTCCCGATTACCAGCGCCCGAAAATGGACCTGCCGCCGAGCCATGCGGCGATTCCCGCCGGCGCCACGCTCGCACAGCCATCGAGCAACTGGTGGACAACCTTTAACGACCCGCTGCTGGACCGGGTGATGGCCGAGGCGTTGAAGAACAATCTCGACCTCGCCGCCGCCGCCGCGCGCGTGACCGAGGCACAGGCGCAACTTGGCCTCGCGGTCTCGGATCAGGTGCCGTCGGTCTATGCCGCCGCGTCACGCGAACGCAATCGCAATTCCGAGGCCAGCACCAATTCGGGCCCCGGCCAGCCCCTGCAAAGCACCAACAATCGCGTGACCCTGAATGTTTCCTACGAGATCGATTTCTGGGGCAAGTATCGCCGTGCCTCCGAAGCGGCCCGCGCCGAACTGCTGTCGGTCGAAGCCAACCGCGATGCGCTGCGCCTCTCACTGGCCACGCAAGTGGTGCAGGGTTATTTCAACCTGCTGTCGCTGGATTCGCGCATCGCCGCCACCGAGCTCGCCGTCAAGCGCGGGCAGGAGGCGCTTGATTTGCAGAAGAAACGTTTCGATGCCGGCGTGATTTCCGAATTCGATTTTCAGCAGCGCTCGGCGGAAGTCGATGCGGGGCGCGCGCAGTTGCCGCCGCTGCAAAGCCAGCGCGGCAACCAGGAACGCGCGCTGAATGTACTTCTCGGCCGTTCGCCGCGCGAGATCATGGCCGGCATGGTGGAGCGTTCGTCGGCATTCGTCCCGGGAAATGCCATCGTTGCGCCATCGGGGCTGCCATCGGCATTGCTGCTGCGCCGCCCCGATCTCGTTGAGGCGGAGCAGAAGCTGGCCGCGGCCAATGCCCGCATCGGCGTGGCCCGCGCCGCGTACTTTCCCGCCATTTCCCTGACCGGATTGCTCGGCACCGAAAGCAGCTCGCTCGGTGACCTGTTCAGCGGCCCCTCGCGCATCTGGAATTTCGCCGGCAACCTGACGCAGCCGCTGTGGGGTGCCGGACGCATCAACCACCAGGTTGAGGTGGCCGAAGCGCGCAACGAACAGGCGGTCGCGCAGTACCGCAACGCCATCGCCAACGCCTTCCGCGAAGTGCAGGACGCGATCCAGGCACAGGCGGCAGCACGTGAGGTATTCGACATCGAGCAGCGGCGCGTGACCTCGCTGACCAAATCGTGGAACCTCGCCAAGCTGCGCTATGAGAACGGCGTGGCGAGCCAGCTCGATGTGATCGATGCCGAGCGCAATCTGTTGCTGGCGGAGTTGAATCGCATCGAGGCCGAGCGTGGATTGCGGGCGGCGGTGGCGGATTTGTATAAGGCGCTGGGTGGCTGAGCATGTTTCGCGGACATTCCCCGCTTCATGAATTGGTCGGTACAATCACCCCATTCTCCTCTCGCAAGTAAAGCAAATGGCACTGTACACTTTTGGCTATGAAGGTCTCGACATAGCTACCTTCGTTGGGCGATTGCAGGCAGTCGGCATCAAATCAATCGTCGACGTCCGCGAATTGCCGCTCTCGCGCAAGAAGGGTTTTTCAAAGAACGCGTTCAAGGCCGCGCTCGCTGACGCGGGAATTGCATATTTGCATGTGCCGGCTCTCGGCTGCCCGAAAGAGATTCGAGACAGGTTCAAACTCGACTCGGATTGGGCAGGCTACACCGAAGCATTTCTTGCGTATTTGCGTACCCAGGACGCGACCGTCATCGAACTTCGAAAGATCGCACGCGCGACGACCGCGTGCCTTGTTTGCTTTGAGGCGGATTTCAATTTCTGCCACCGCACATACGTTGCGCGGGCTGCCCACCAACGCGGCGCGCCTGCGGTAATGCACATTACGGCTGAAAGAGTGATAGCTGATTCTCCGCTTCGGGTGGCAGCTTAGGCGGGTAAATCAGCGAGACGATTAGCCACTGATCAGGAAAGCGGTGGATTGTTCCCAGCAAGAACATCAAATCTTTCGCGGGCAGCGTACTTTCCAGTTTTAGTCGAAAGGGCGCTTCCCAGTCCTTCCCGTGTTTCGCGTGGACGTTCCAATACAGCGCCCCAACTTCCCAGTCCACTAATTTGTGCTTGTATTGAATCGCCGCGCCTTCAACGTCGCATTCATAGCGATAGTGGAAGTCGAACGGTATTTTCTTCAACAGGCG
>JBDTSU010000129.1:0-9634 GCA_039930965.1 Betaproteobacteria bacterium | reverse complement strand
TGGGCAACGCGCAGATTGCCGACGTCGCCGCCGGCCGGCGCGGGTTTCTGCGCAACGCGTTCGCGCTGGCCGGCGGCACTGCCGCGGCAGCGCTTGCCGCCCCCGCGCGAGCCGAATTCCAGGGCGACCCGAATATTCTTGAATTGCCGGTGCACACGAAGAGTCTCGGCAAGCCGGTCGCCGCGACCGGCTATGGGCAGCCTTCCCAATACGAGCGCAACCTGCAGCGCCGCGAAAGTCCCGGGCTGACGCGCGTATCGGCGGCGTCGGTATCGTTCGCGCCGTTGCAGGGTATGTTCGGCATCATCACACCGAACGGCCTGCATTTCGAGCGCCACCATCAAGGTTGGTGGGACCTCGATCCGTCCAAGCACCGGCTGATGATCAACGGCTTGGTGAAGAATCCGCTGGTCTTTACCATGGACGACCTGATGCGCCTGCCGGCGGTCTCGCGCATTCACTTTATCGAATGCGGCGCCAACACCGGCATGGAGTGGGGCAACGTAGCGGTGCCGACAGTGCAGTACACGCACGGCATGCTGAGCTGCTGCGAATTCACCGGCGTGCTGCTGTCCACCCTGCTCGACATGGCCGGCTACGACAAGAAAAATGGCAAGTACCTACTCGCCGAGGGCGCCGACGGTTCCTCGATGACCCGCACCATTGCCATCGACCGGGCGCTCGACGATTGCATGGTGGCCTATGCAATGAACGGCGAAATGCTGCGGCCGGAAAATGGCTATCCGCTGCGCATGGTGGCGCCGGGCATTCAGGGCGTTTCCTGGGTGAAGTGGCTGCGGCGCATCGAGGTCGGCGACCAGCCCTATGGTACCAAGGACGAGGTGATCCACTATATCGACCTGATGCCCGATGGCAGGCATCGCCAGTACACCTCCATCCAGGAGTGCAAATCGGTCATTACCTCCCCGTCCGGCGGGCAGACGCTGCTCGACAAGGGCTTCTACAACGTGACCGGACTGGCCTGGTCCGGCCGCGGCAAAGTAAAGCGCGTGGACGTGAGTTTCGATGGCGGCCGCAACTGGCAGACTGCACGCCTGGAAAGCCCGATCCAGTCAAAGAGCCTCACGCGTTTCAATATCGGCTGGACCTGGAACGGTGGCCCGGCCATCCTGCAGAGCCGCGCCATCGACGAGACCGGTTATGTGCAGCCGAAGATAAACCAGTTGCGCGCGGTTCGCGGCACGCGCTCGATTTACCACAACAATGCGATTCAATCGTGGAAGATCGTCGAATCCGGCGAGGTGAGCAATGTCCAGGTTTACTAATTCGTTGTTGCTTGCACTGGCGTTCGGCGGCGCGGTGCACGCGCAGGAAAAGTATCCCGGCATCGGTCGCGCCGCGTTGCCCGCCGAGATCAGGGCGTGGGACATCGATGTTCGTCCCGATTTCGCCGGCTTGCCGGCGGGAAGCGGATCGGTGTCAAAAGGGCAGGAAGTGTGGGAGTCGAAATGCGCGTCGTGTCACGGTACATTTGGCGAATCCAACGAAGTGTTCAGCCCGCTGGTCGGCGGCACGACGGCCGAGGACATCAAGACTGGTCGCGTCAAAGCCCTGCAGGAACCGGTGGCGCGCACGACGATGATGAAAGTTTCGTCGATTTCGACGCTGTGGGACTATATCAATCGGGCCATGCCGTGGAATGCACCGAAATCGTTGACCACCGATGAGGTGTACGCAGCGCTCGCCTACCTGCTCAACCTGGCGGACATTGTGCCGTCGGATTTTGTCCTGTCCGACAAAACGATGCACGACGTACAGAAGCGCCTGCCCAACCGCAACGGCAAAATCAAGTACGACGGCCTCTGGAACCTGCGCAGCAAGGGTGATGTTCAAAACGTCGCCTGCATGAAGGACTGCAGGCTGGACATCGGCCTGGCCTCGGCATTGCCCGATTTTGCCGTCGGTACGCACGGCAATCTCGCCGATCAGCAGCGCCTCATTGGCCCGGCGCGCGGCCTGGACACGAACAAGGTGGAACGCGCTGTGTCGACGGTGACCCCGGCTGCAAAACCGGCACCTTCGCCCATGCTCGAACTGGCCGGCAAGAGCAACTGCATGGCCTGCCACCAGGTTGACAAAAAATTCATCGGCCCCAGCTTTCAGGAGATTGCGCTAAAGTACAAGGCAGATACCGGTGCGGAATCAAGATTGGCGGAAAAGGTGAAGAAGGGCGGTGGTGGAATCTGGGGGCCGATCCCGATGCCGCCGAATGCGATCCGCGATGAGGATATTCGCGCACTGGTCAAATGGATTTTGTCCGGCGCCGCGGACAAATGAGGTTCCTAATCGTTGGTATCAGTATTTGCTTATCGTTCGAATAAGAAAATTTGATTGTTTATTATTGTTGGCGGTCCTTATTGTCTGGTGTCTTTTCGCATTAGCCGGTATCGAGAAGTGCGGTGCCAAGTCTATGAATCTCAGGAGAAAATCATGAATCAAACACGCAGAAATCTGCTCCACGCATCCGCTGGCGCATCCGTCATGGCGCTGGCGGCCGCCGCGGGTCTTGTCAAATCAGGCAGTGTGTACGCCGAGGACTGGAACAAGGCGGCGTTCGATACCAAAAGCCTGCAGGACACGGTCAAAGCCTTTGGCGGGGCCGCGGCCGCCGAAAGCAAGGACATCACCATTACGTCCCCCGATATTGCCGAAAATGGCGCCGTGGTGCCGGTATCGGTGTCCAGCAAGCTGGGGAAGACCGAATCGATCTCGATCCTGGTCGAGAAGAATCCCAATGCCTTGTCAGCCGCATTCGATATTCCCGGCGGCACCGAACCGTTTGTGTCCACGCGGGTAAAGATGGGCCAGACTTCGAACGTATATGCGCTGGTCAAGGCCGACGGCAAGTATTTCTTTGCGACCAAGGAAATCAAGGTCACTTTAGGGGGTTGCGGCGGTTGAAATCGGCGTCCTTTTGGCTGACGCCAGAATTCCCGATTTCATTTTGAACAGTTAAGGAGACATACATGGCAGATCCGATGAAGATTCGCGCCAGCGTCCAGGGCGACAAGGTAGTGGTAAAGGTATTGATGGCGCATGAAATGGAAACCGGGCAACGCAAGGATTCCGCCGGGAAGACGATTCCCGCGTGGTTCATCCAGAACGTCACCGCCACGCATAATGGCAAGACGGTGCTGTCCGCGCAGTGGGGCCCGGCGGTTTCCAAGAATCCATTCCTGGAATTCCGTTTTTCCGGCGGCAAGGCGGGCGAAAAAGTGGTTGTCACCTGGACCGACAATAAAGGTGACAAGCGTACCGACGAAGCCACCATTTCCTGAGCAGGGGCCAACATGAGCCTGTTCTCGACCGTGGCGCGTGCGGCGCTGGCATTTCTTGCCGCCGCCTCGATTTCCTTTGCCTGGGCGGCCGGCAAGGACGAACCGATCAAGATCGTCTATCACTTTGACGCAGGGTTTGAGCAGGCGACCAAGGGGCTTCGCAATATCAAGAACCATCTCGATGTCGATCCGACGACGAAAATTGTCGTCGTCGCGCATGCGCAGGGCGTTCAGTTCCTGCTCGATGGCGCCGCCAACGCGACCGGCAATCCCTTCAACATCCCGGTAGAGGAACTGGCGGCGCGCGGCGTCGAGTTTCGCGTGTGTGAAATCACGCTGAAGTCGAACAAGATCGATCCGAAGCGGCTGTTGCCACAAACGAAACTGGTGCCGTCGGGCGTCGTCGAGATTGGCCGCCTGCAGGCACGCGAAGGTTTTGCCTATCTGAAGCCGTAGCCGGTTGCGGATGTCCCCGCCGCCCAGTACAAGCGGCGGTCACCTATACGAAGAACTGTTGTCACGTTCCAGGAGGAGTGAAATGCAGAATATCAAGCGAACAATACTCGTTGCGGTAGTGGTGGTGTCATCAATCTCGGCAGCGCTGCTCGCGCCCGCGTTGTCCGCGCAAACCAGCAGCGGTGATGCGGCCGTCAAGGAAATCGAGAAATACCGCCAGGCGCTGGGCGACGGCAATCCGGCGGAATTGTGGGAAGCGCGCGGCGAAGACATCTGGAAACAGAAGCGCGGGCCAAACAAAGTATCGTTTGAACAATGTGATATCGGCATGGGACCCGGCAAGGTCAAGGGTGCCTATGCGGTGCTGCCGAGGTATTTCGAGGATACCGACAAGGTCGAGGACCTTGAATCGCGCCTGGTGACCTGCATGGTCATGCTGCAGGGCTACAAATACGCAGACGCCAAGAAGAATCACTTTGGCAGCCCGGAACACAAGTCGGACATTGAGGCGCTGGTCGCCTATATTACGGCCGAGTCGCGCGGCATGAAAATGAATGTTTCCGTCAATCATCCGAAGGAAAAAGAAGCTTTCGAGATCGGCAAGAAGATGTTTTTCCACCGCGGCGGACCGCACGATTTCGGCTGCGTGACCTGTCATGGCGCCGACAATACGCGTATCCGCTTGCAGGACCTGCCCAACCTGACGAAGAAAGAACCCGCGCAGCGCGCGTACACCTCCTGGCCGGCCTATCGCGTGTCGCAGGGCGAACTGCGGTCATTCCAGTGGCGGTTGTTTGATTGCTTCCGCCAGCAACGCTTTCCGGAGCTGGATTTCACGTCGCAAGGTTCCATCGCGCTGACGATGTACCTCGCGAAAAACGCCAATGGCGGCACGCTTTCCGCCCCATCCATCAAGCGCTAAGGAGAGAACATGAATAACATCCCAGTCGCTAAATTCGTGATTGCCGGCATGGCGGCGCTCGCGTTGACGAGTGCCGGCGCACAATCTGCCAAGCCGTCGCCGGCGGATATCGTCATGAAGGCCTCGTTCAAGGATCGTGGCCAGGCCAAGGTCGATCGCCTCGAGCAGGATGAAACGCAACGGTTGTGCTCGCAGTACCCGGAAAAACGTCCGATGGACGTGGCCAGGAAAATCGAGGCGCTCAACATGAAACTGGTGAAATATCCGGCCGACGGCAAGCTGCTGGGCGACTGGAAGGAGGGTGAAAAGGTTGCCCAGTCTGGGGTCGGCAAGCAGTTCAGCGACAATCCGGCCAATCCTTCCGGTGGCAACTGTTACGCCTGCCACCAGTTGACGAAAGCGGAAATCTCATTCGGCAATATCGGTCCCAGCCTCTACAACTTTGGCAAGCTGCGCGGCTTCACGGAAGCGATGCAGAGGTACGCGTACGGCAAGATTTACAACGCCGATGCGTATTCTGCCTGCACCAACATGCCACGATTCGGCCATCAGGGTATCCTGACGGAGCAGCAGATCAAGAATGTCACGGCACTGCTGATGGACCCGAACTCCCCGGTCAACAAGTAGGTTGCGAAAGAGCCCGGTGTGTCCGGGCTTTTTTGCGCCCGATAATATAAGGAGTAGCTTATGAAGATCCCCCAATTGACTTACGCGGCGGCCCTGGTCTCCGGTCTGCTGGTGGGCAGTGCGGTGGCCGCGCCTGCGGCACCGGAAGCGACTTTCTCGGTCAAGATGCTGGCGCCGGAAACGGCGTTGAAGGCCGCACAGGCGGCACTGGCGAAATGCCGCAAGGATGGTTTTCAGACGGCGGTGGCGGTGGTGGACCGTGCCGGCGTTGTGCAAGTGGTGTTGCGCGACCGCTACGCCGGCGCCCACACGCCGGACATGGCGGTCGGCAAGGCATGGACGGCGGCGAGCTTCAAGCAATCGACCACCTCGCTCGCTGTCGAAACCCAACCCGGCAGACCCATGAGCGGTGTACGCCAATTGCCGCGCGTGCTGGTCGCAGGAGGTGCGCTGCCGATCGAAGCAGGCGGCAATTTGCTGGGCGCGATCGCGGTGTCGGGCGCGCCCGGCGGCGATGCCGACGATGCCTGCGCGAAGGCCGGCATCAAGGCAATTTCCGAAGATATTGAATTCTAGAAAGACTCCCGAGACATGTCGAACATCAGCCGCCGTGAATTCCTTCAACTGCTCGCGATTGCCGGCGCCGGCGGGTTCGCGCTCGATCGCGGCGTAGCCCTGGCGGCGGGGGGGGCGGCAACATCGCTCTATGATTTGCCGCGGTTCGGCAATGTGCACTTGCTGCACATGACCGACTGTCATGCCCAGTTGAAGCCGATCTACTTTCGCGAACCGAATGTGAATCTCGGCGTGGCGGGTTCCGCCGGACAGCCCCCGCACCTGGTCGGCGAAAGACTGCTGAAGCATTTCCGCATCAAGCCCGGCAGCCCCGAGGCGCACGCGTTCACCTACCTGGATTTCGACAAGGCCGCGCGTACCTACGGCAAGGTCGGCGGCTTCGCCCATCTGGCGACGCTGGTCAAGCAAATGAAAGGATCGCGTCCCGGGGCGTTGCTGCTTGACGGCGGCGATACCTGGCAGGGCTCGGGCACCGCTTTGTGGACCAAGGGCCAGGACATGGTCGATGCGGCGCTCGAACTCGGTGTCGACATCATGACCGGTCACTGGGAATTCACGCTGGGAGACAAGCGCGTCAAGGAAATCGTCGAAAAAGATTTCAAGGGCCGGATCGAATTCATCGCGCAGAACGTCCAGACCAGCGATTTCGGTGATCCGGTGTTCCCGCCATACGTCATGAAGGAAATGAACGGCGTGCCCGTGGCCATCATCGGCCAGGCCTTTCCCTATACACCCATTGCCAATCCGCGCTACCTGACGCCGGAATGGAGTTTCGGCATCAAGGAAGCCGAGATGCAGAAGGTGGTCGACGAGGTGCGCGCCAAGGGCGCGCAGGTGGTGGTACTGCTCTCGCATAACGGCATGGACGTCGATCTGAAGCTGGCGTCGCGGGTGACGGGCATCGATGCGATTCTCGGCGGCCATACCCACGACGGCGTGCCGGCGCCGGTCGCCGTGAAAAACGGCAAGGGCGTGACGCTGGTCACCAATGCCGGGTCGAACAGCAAGTTTCTCGGTGTGCTGGATTTTGACGTGAAGAACGGCAAGATCGCCGATTTTCGTTACCGGCTCATGCCGGTGTTTGCCAACCTGCTGCCCGCGGACAAGAAGATGGACGCGCTGATCGACAAGCTGCGCGCGCCGTTTGAATCCAGGCTTGCGGAGAAACTCGCGGTCACGGAAGGCCTGTTGTACCGGCGCGGCAACTTCAATGGCACATTTGACCAGTTGATCCTCGATGGCCTGATGGAAGTAAAAGGGACGGAAATGGCGTTTTCGCCCGGTTTTCGCTGGGGTACGTCGCTGTTGCCCGGGCAGGCAATCACCATGGAACATCTCATGGACCAGACCGCCATCACCTATCCCTATACGACGGTCAACGAGTTCAGCGGCGAGATGATCAAGACCATCCTGGAAGACGTCGCCGACAACCTGTTCAATCCCGATCCGTACTACCAGCAGGGCGGCGACATGGTGCGCGTCGGCGGACTGAGTTATACCTGCGATCCCAACGGCAAGATGGGTGGGCGCATCGCCAACATGATGCTGAAAGGCAAGGCACTTGACGCCAACCGCAAGTACAAGGTTGCCGGCTGGGCACCGGTGGCGGAAGGTGCCAGCGGCGAGCCGATCTGGGACGTGATGGCGAAATACCTGCGCGACCAGAAAACGATCAAGCCGAAGAAACTCAACTTACCGGAACTGGTGGGGATGAAGGGCAACGCGGGGATCGCATGAGACCCCGCTTGATCACTGCCGCATTGTTCCGTTATGCCCTCGTGATCGGCGGTTTGCTGGCCCCGGGCATGGACGTGAGAGCGGCCGAGGCAGCGATGCCGCCACTCATGCCGCAGCAGGTCGCGCCGGACGTCTACCTTTTCCAGGGCAAGGCCGGCGTCGCGTCACAGGAGAATCGCGGCTTCAATTCCAACGCCGGATTTGTCGTGACCAGCGATGGCGTGGTGGTGATCGATGCGCTCGGCACGCCCGCGCTGGGGCAGGCGATGGTCGAGGCGATTCACAAGATTACCAACAAGCCGATCCGCCGCGTGATCATTACCCACTATCATGCCGACCATTTTTATGGACTGCAGGCATTCAAGCAAGCCGGTGCCGATGTCTGGGCCCACCGCGCCGCGCGGGAATACCTGGAAAGCGGCGAAGGCGCGGCGCGGCTGGCGCAGCGGCGACAGGACCTGGCGCCGTGGGTGGATGCGAATACGCGCTTGGTGCCACCGGATGTGTGGCTGCAGGGAAACCGGTCGTTCGATCTTGGTGGCGTGCGCTTCGACATCGTTCATCTCGGCCCGGCGCATTCGCCGGATGATGTGATTATCATTGTCGGCACTACCGGCGTCGTGTTCAGCGGCGACATCCTGTTCACCGGCCGCATCCCGTTCGTCGGCGAAGCCGACAGCAAGCGCTGGCTGGAAACCTTTTCGACGTTGCTGGCGCAAAAGCCGCGAATCATGATCACCGGCCACGGCGAGCCCTCGCGAAACCCCGAGAAAGACCTGACGCTGACCCGCGACTATCTCACCTACCTTCGACAAACCATGGGCAAGGCGGTAGAGGATTTTGTGTCATTCGAAGAAGCATATGCGCGCACCGATTGGAGCCAGTTCGCCAAATTGCCGGCCTTTGACGCCGCCAATCGCATCAATGCCTACGGGACCTACCTGTTGATGGAAAAGGAATCACTGTCAAAGAAATGATCCTGAGGCGCGTGGGATGCCGGCTTGTCATCGCGATGATGACCACGGTCGGGCTATTGTTCGTCCCGCTGCCTGGCCTGGCGGCGCAAACGGCACTCGCGCCGGCGCGTGATCTGGCCGCGGATGCGCGCATGGTGGCGCGCACTGGCGTGCCGCTGATTGTGATGGTGAGTTTGTCCGGTTGTCCGCACTGTGAAGTCGTCAGGCGATCTCACTTGTTGCCGCTCCTCGGCGAACCCACCGCCGCGCAGAAGCCACTGATACGGCAAATCGAAATCAACGGCCAGGATCGTTTGCTGGACTTCAATGGGCGCAGCATCACCCATGCCGAATTTTCGGGCCGCTACAACATCCGTATCGCACCCGTGGTGATGTTTTTCGGTGCAAACGGGGAGTTGCTCACGCCATCGCTGGTAGGTGCCATGATCCCGGACTTTTATGGCGCCTATTTCGACGCTGCGCTGGCCGCGGCCACCGCCAGGCTTCAATCCGCGCCCAATATGGCGCGGGTCAATCCTTGAACTTGTAATGCGCCGCGTTCAGGTACGCGGCGATAGCGGCTTCATCTTCCGGGAAAAGACCAAGACTCAGTTCACTGTTACAGCGCGCGACCTGCGGCAGGAGTTTGCTCCGGTTGCTGACCCGCCGGTCTTTGCGTGTATAGATCGCGGAACCATCGCCACCCACCTTGCTGATGTGGCAGGCTTCGCACTTTGCCTCCGCCGCGAGCTTCTTGCCGGCCTTGACCACGGCGTTGTCGGCATCGGCCGCCGCCGCGCAAATTGTCGCGGTGCAGATGAGCATGCCGGTGACAGCGCGGAAATGTGGGAGGAAACCGGCGACCATGGTCCAATCTTCCTTCAGGAGATGCCTGAGTATACTGCGACCGCCGTGCCCGATTCGAGCGAAAAAGCGCATTTAGCGTTGACCGGACCCCCCAAAAACAGGTAAAATCGCCGTCTCGTTTGACTCACTGAAAACGACGATTCCCTGATAGCTCAGTCGGTAGAGCGACGGACTGTTAATCCGCAGGTCCCTGG
>JBDTSU010000128.1:0-9699 GCA_039930965.1 Betaproteobacteria bacterium | reverse complement strand
AAGAACCTGTCGTTGGGCTGGGCGGCGGCTACGGCGGTCAAGCGGTGGATTTTTGCCGTACCGACCGTGAAGGGGGAACCCGTGTTTGTGCGCCGCGAATTGAAATTCGTATTCAAGTGAGCCCGTAAGCGTGGCCGGGAAAGACCAGCCGGCGGCGATATAACCGCCCTGGAACAGTTCTGATCGTTGTCGCGTGTTTCAGAACCGCGTCAAAGCTCGACCATAGCCTTGAATCCGCCCCAGAACATGCGCTTGCCGTCGAATGGCATGCTCTTCGCATCCATGCCGGCGAACAGCGGGTCCTTCATCACCTTGGCGTTGACGCTGTCACGATGCTTGCGCGACTTGAACACGATCCACGAGTAAATCACGATTTCGTCAGGCTTGAGTTTGACGGCCTGCGGGAAAGAGGTGACCTTGCCCGGCTTCACATCGTCCGCCACGCACTCCGTGTATTGCAGTGCGCCCATGGACATATACAACTTGCCGAACTTGCGCGCCATGCGCCGATACGCGTCGAGATTCTTTTTCGGTAGGGGGATTACGAAACCATCGACATAGTGAGCCATTGTCGTCTCCTTGATGAGTCGGGGAATTGCAGGTTCGATGATAGCGGGAACCGGCAAACGCCGCCGGGCGGCCGGTCGGCGTCGGATGTCAGCGTCTTGCCGGGTCTATGCGCGCGAGTGCCACACTGATTTCATCCACTGCCGCCGGACGGACCAGCCGCGATGTTTCCTGGCCGCCGGACATGAATATGAGCGTCGGCCACAGCTTGACGTGGAAGGATCGGCCGAGCGGACGTCCCGCCCCGTCGGCAATCTTGACGTGGTGCACGGCGGGATGCGCGTCCAGCGCGGCAGCGATCAGCGGCTGGGCGGCCCGGCAGTGGCCGCACCACGGGTCGCCGAATTCGACCAGCACGGCGCCGGCCAGCGCATCGATTTCGGCACGGTTCGGTTCCACGGTGGCATAGGTTTCATTCATCGGCATATTATGACGGCGGTACAGGCTCATTTGCGGCGCAAAGGGGTCGCCGTGATATTTGGCCGGTCACGCGCACCGGCGCAACGGGAAAGATGATCTTGGTCTTTGTGCGCGACCCGGATTTAAATTTGGTGGAAATCTCGAACTGCCGGCATGAAACTCCAGCACGGGTGCGCCTCGCAGGCCATAAATGGCTGAAGGGCCGCTCCGGTGGGGGAGTTTGCTACTCAGGGAAAGGCGGCCTAAGGAACTTGTCATTCCCGGGAATGCGGGAATCCAGTTTTCGTAAAACATGGCTAGACGTAGAAAAGTGGATCCCCGCATTCGTGGGGATGACAGGTTTTTGCATGAAATTTCCACTCTATATGACGTCGGTGGACAGCCCATTCCCGGCACGACCTCAGCGCGCGGTGGGTCCTCAGATCTCTCCACTCCACTGGCCGCCGACGTCAAGATAGCGCCGGCTGATTTCTTGCATGGCCTCCGCCGCCAGGGCACCGGCCTCTACCAGCGCGATATTGTGGCGCAGGTGTGAGACCGAGCCGGTACCCGCAATGGCACTGCCTATCCCGGGCGCATAGGCACTGAAGCGCAGCGCGAAGGCATCCCAAGGCAGGCCGCGGGTATCGAGCGCCAGCGCCTGCATGCGCTGCCAATACGTTTCGCCGTAATCGCCGATCGGACGTTGCGCGTGCCGCCACGGAGCATTGCCCAGCGGCCGCTTGGCAATGATGCCCATGCCGGCCGCGGCGGCGCGCGGCAGCACCGTGTGCAGGCTGCCCTGGTCGAACAGATTGACCGAGCATTCGACGCTGCCGAAATGCCCGCTTTGCACCGCCCAGGCCAGTTCGTCGTTCTCGCCCGAGTACGCGGCGACCCGCAGCTTACCCTGCGTGCGCGCACGCAGCAGTGCGTCGATCACCTCGCCGGCGCGCAAGGTATCCAGCGGACAGGAATGCAGGTGGACGATATCGATGACATCGGTGCGCAGGCGCGCCAGCGCCTCGTCAATGCCGGCCGCAATGCAGCCGCCGGTCCAGTCGGCGTGTCCGGCGATGCCGTAGCCCACTTTTGTCGACAGCGCGAACTCGGCGCGGCGATGCGCAAGGTGACGGCCGATGCGCTCCTCGGAGATCCCGTAGCCGCGCGCGGTATCGATCAGCGTCACGCCGCCATCGAGCGCCGCATTCAGCAACGCGGCGGCGGCCGATTCGTCGAGCGAGGCGTCGCCAACCTGTCCCGCGCCGAGGCCGAGCGCCGAGACGGTCAGGCCGGTGTTGCCGAAATCGCGTTGCTGCATGGATTTTCCTCATTTGCCGCCGGGGCGCGCGCGGCACCGGGGGTGAGCTAAAAAGAATCAGGCCGGGTGACTGGAAGCATGTTGCCGGCACCCAGGGGATCCATAACGGGTGCAGAAAACAGCCTGTTCCGACTGCCTTCGGCGCACGCCGCGTTCAACAGGAACTATAAACTGTCCGATGTCGGAAGAGTGGAACCATGAACGCGCTTGTGTAAGAGCCCGCCTTATGCAAGATTCCTAATGTTAAGACTCAACGTCGTCGCTAAAGGCGCGTTACCAGGGGTGCAGGCGGCCGTGCCGTTAATTCGCGCCATGGCATCGGGTTGCCGTCCCGCTGTTCGATGTGCACGAACAAGAGCGAGGAATTTGGAACCTGGTCAAATAGCACTTCTTCGGCGAGGAGGGTTTATCGCCGAAAACCTGTGGTGCCAAGCCGCATCCAGACGGTTTGGCGTAGTATCTGCATGCACAAACACCGCACTGTGCGAAGGAGTGATTTTTGGTGGCCTCCAAAAAGGGAGAAAGAAAGTCCAGCGCGGGAATTGTCGCTGTTCCCATCGTTTCCCCATCACGAAACGACACACCCGCCGCCATGCCTGTGACGGGCGCTTTTCCGATCGTCGGCATCGGCGCCTCCGCCGGCGGCCTCGAGGCATTCGAACAGTTCTTTCGTCACTTCTCCCCTGACAGTGGCATGGCCTTTGTGCTGGTCCAGCATCTCGACCCCGAACACGCGAGCCTGCTCCCGGAAATTCTGCAACGATCGACCACCATGCCGGTCGTCGAAGCAACGGACCAGATGACCCTTCTTCCCAATCGCGTCCATGTCATTCCGCCAAATCGCGATATGAGTATCTTTCATGGCACGTTGCAGCTGGGCGTTCCGGAACAACCGCGCGGACAACGGATGCCGATCGATATGTTCCTGCGATCCCTGGCCGAAGATCAGGGAGACAAGTCTATTGGCATCATCCTGTCCGGTACCGGTACCGATGGCACCCTGGGGCTGCGTGCCATCGCCGGCGCGGGCGGTGTCGCTTTGGTGCAGGACCCTTCAACAGCCAAGTACGACGGCATGCCCACCAGCGTCATCAACGCCGGCTATGTCACCCGTATTCTGGCTGTGGAAGCCATGCCACAGGCATTGCTGGACGACATGCGCCAGGTCGTCTTCCATCAGGAAGCGTTGCAGACGCCCATTGCCGCCAGCGGCCTGAACCGTATTCTCATGTTGCTCCGTTCCGCTACCGGTCACGATTTTTCCCAATACAAGAAGAGCACGATCAGCCGTCGAATCGAGAGGCGCATGTCACTGCACGCTATCGACGACCGAGAACACTACGCCCGCTACCTCAAGGAGAATCCGGCCGAGATCCACATTCTGTTCAAGGAACTGCTGATCAACGTCACCAGTTTCTTTCGCGATGCGGAAGCCTTCGCCGCCCTGAAACAGGACATCCTGCCGCAATTGTTCAAGGACAAGCCCGATGGCTACCTATTTCGCGTCTGGGTGGCGGGATGCGCCAGCGGCGAGGAGGCTTATTCGATCGCCATGCTTCTGCGCGAATTCATGGATGAGATTCATCGCGAATTCAAGATACAGATTTACGCCACCGACCTGGACGATGACGCCATTGCCATCGCCCGCGCGAGCATCTATCCGCCCAACATTGTCCAGGATGTAGGGCTGGAGCGCATACGCCGCTTTTTCGTCAAGGACGATGCCGGGTATCGCGTGAAAAAAGAAATCCGCGAAATGGTGGTGTTTGCCGTCCAGAACGTCATCAAGGACCCGCCTTTCACCCGGCTCGATCTTCTATCCTGCCGGAACCTGATGATCTATCTCGGGCCGGAACTGCAGAACCGTCTCCTCCCGGCTTTTCATTACGCCCTCAAACCGGGCGGCATTCTCTTTCTGTCGCCTTCGGAAAGTATCGGCAACCATGTCGAATTGTTCACCGCCGAGAACCGGAAATGGAAGTTCTACCGCGCCATCCAAACCGTCCTCTCCGCCCGAAAGATCGCCTCCGCCAGCCTGTCCTGGACCGCTGAAAGTGCGGGCGGGCCGCCGGCAGAGGGGATCAAAAAGACCAAGGAAACCAATTTTGCGGAATTGGCCCGTCGTGCCCTGCTTCAGTCATACGCCCCGGCCTCGGTCGTGACTGACTTGAACGGCGGTATCCTCTACATTCACGGCGAGACCGGAAAATACTTGCGCCCCGCACCGGGTCACGCTTCCCTCAATGTCGTCGATATGGCCCGCAATGGCCTGCAACTCGAATTGCGCGCCGCCATCCTGCATGCAGGCCAGGGCACCCCGACATTGGACCGGGAAGTGTCGGTCAAGGCCAATGGCGATGCGCAGCAGGTGATGTTCAGCCTGCGGCCGATTGTCGACCCCGAGGCAGGGGGGACGCTGCTGTTGTTGAGTTTCCAGGACCGGCCCGTCACCGCCGCTGCCAGGCCCAGGCGAGGCAAGCTGCCGGTGGCCTCGGTCGAAGCCGAGAGGTTCGATGCGCTGGCGCGCGACCTCGCCTACACCAAGGAGAACCTTCAAGCCACCATCGAGGAACAGCAGGCCTCCAACGAAGAATTGAAATCCTCCAACGAGGAAATGCAATCCACCAACGAGGAACTGCAATCGACCAATGAGGAGCTGGAAACTTCCAAGGAAGAGTTGCAATCGCTCAATGAAGAGTTGGTGACGGTCAATGCCGAGTTGCAGGCGAAGATCGAGCAATTGGCCGGCATGCAGAACGACATGAAGAACCTGCTCGACAATATGAGTCTGGGCACGGTCTTCCTCGATCAGCACCTTGTGATTCGCCGATTCACCCGCGAGGCGGCGCGGGTGTACCGCTTGATCAGCTCGGATGTCGGACGGCCGCTAAGCGACATCAAGACCGATTTGGTGGACGAGGACCTGATTGCCAAGGCACAGGAGGTCCTCGATAGCCTGACTGCCTATGAGGGAGAACTTCGCACCGCCGGCGGCATCTGGTATCTGGTGCGCATCCAGCCCTATCGGACGCTGGACAACGTCATCGACGGCGTCGTGTTGACGTTTACCGACATCAGCAAACGCGTCGACGCGGAGGCCGCCGTGCTGGCGGCGAAGGAGTTGGCAGAGGATATTGTCGATACGGTACTGGAGCCATTGCTGGTGCTTGACGGTGGCTTGAAGGTGGTGTCCGCCAGCCGGTCTTTCTACCGGGATTTCCAGGTAACGCCCGACGACACACTGGGCCGGCCCATTTACGACTTGGGCAACCGCCAGTGGAATATTCCAAAATTGCGGGAGCTTTTGGAAAAGATCCTGCCGCGTGAAAAGAGTCTCGAAGGCTATGTGGTCGAACACGATTTCCCCGCGATCGGCCGGCGCAAGATGGTGCTCAATGCTCATCGCATCATCGACAAGGTCGGCAATACGCATCTCATACTTCTGGCGATTCGAAACGTGGACCCCACCCCGCAGGGTAGCTAGCCCAGCGATTTACGCTTTTCCGGGGCTGCCTGAAAAACCTATTTCCCGGAGGGTCCGGGATCAGCCGGCGTGTCCGTCATTTCCGCCTCTGCCTCACGGATTCTTCGGATATCGATCAGGGTAAGACGCAGTTCGGGGGGCGCATCCTTTGGCTCCCTGCGCCGGCAGTCGGCAAAGACGCGGAAGCTGGAGGCCTGGGTGTGCATCAGATCGAGCACGACCGCCCGGCTTTCGCTGCCGGCCTGATTCATGATGGCCATGAACAGGCGATGCCATCGGTCGCGGCCATCCGGCGAGACAAACAGCGAGAATCGGCGACCGACCAGCTCGCCGCGATCTGCGCCAAGCATGGTTGCAGCCGCCAGATTGATCTCGCTGATCAGGCCCTCTCGGCCAATACTTGCGTAGCCAATCGGGGCGAAATCAAAAAAATCGACATATCGATCCCGCGCTTCTTCCATCGCAATGTGCGCGCTTCGCAGCTCCTCAATCTGCATCTCAAGCTCGATTTTATGTACGGCGAGTTCATGGAGCAGGATTTCGGTTGGCTTGGTCTGCATCTCCGGCGAAATGACCGTGGCGAGCAGCTTTTCCGAATCGGTTCGCAGCGCCCGGCGCTTTTCTATCCAATCAATCTTGTCATTCATGCCCAACTCTCCCCTTCGCAAATGGCAATGCCTCGAATCAAGATGCAATGCTGGAATCGGCTTGACCGATCATGTGTACATTTCTGCAAGGTACCGTTACGTCGCAATTTTGTGCGGAAGCAGCCGTTCCGCCTCCTTCTTGACCACCGCGTAACACTCGCAAGAACGCTTTTCCAGTCCCGGACGGTCGAGCAAAGTGATATGGCCGCGCGAATAACGGATGAGCCCCGCATTCTGCAGGTTGTGCGCGGCTTCGGTCACGCCCTCGCGACGTACGCCGAGCATGTTGGCGATCAATTCCTGGGTCATCACCAACTCGCCGCCCTGAAGGCGATCCATGCTCAGCAGCAACCAGCGGCATAGCTGCTGGTCCACCGAATGATGGCGGTTGCACACAGCCGTCTGCGCCATTTGCGTAAGCAACGCCTGTGTGTAGCGAAGCAACAAATGCATTACCGGAACAGATCGCTCGAATGCTGCCTGGATCGCTTTCGCATTCAAACGAAATCCCTCACCGGCACTCTGCACGACGGCGCGGCTGGGTGTCGAACCGCCCCCCATTACCAGCGAGATGCCGACAAAGCCGTCGTTGCCCACGATGGCGATTTCGGCCGTGGCCCCACTCATCAGCTCATAGAGCAGAGAGACGATGGCGGTGGTGGGAAAGTACGCGTGGCTGATGGTCGCATTCGCTTCGCAGAGCACCGTCCCCAGCGGCAGATCGACCCGTTCCAATTGCGGAAACAGTCGCTGCCAATCGTCATCCGGAAGTGATGCGAGCAGATCGTTTGATCTGGGATCGTGCGAACTGGGCATAGGAGCTAAGTCTCAAGAAAGCCGATTTGCACCGACCATAGCAGCAGCAATCTCCAACTGGAGCGGGCGAAGGGAGTCGAACCCTCTTCTTTAGCTTGGGAAGCTAAGGTAATGCCGTTATACGACGCCCGCGATTCACTTCAAAAAACACAAAACTGACTGGAATTCAAGTCACGTGTGATCCAGTGCATAAATTCTAACGTCGTTTGCCTCGTTCAGCAATTTTCGGCATCGCTATTGCGAAGTTGCAAATCCACGCTGAAAGCGCCGGCGCGGTACCACGTGAGCATCCGCTCTCAACGCGAAGATAGTAAGTGGTATTTGAAACAGGCTGGCCGCCGTGCTGGCGCCGATGCATCGCGACATCCACAGTGGACGGCTCGCCGAATCTGGGAAGCGCCGTCGTTCGTAACAACGTTGGGGATCGCCACGTTTCCCGGTTCTCCCTGAGTTCTCCCTGAGGTGTCCGTCATCGCGATTTCCGGTGACGGGCGACTGACCCGCCCTGGCCACCCGCCAAGGCGGGTCTTTTTTTCGCGCCGGGTGGCGGCCACTCACGCCGCCAAGGCGGCGGCTGGTCGCAAAAAGCGCCGCCGGCTCCGCCTCGCCGTTACGATGCGCGCCATTACCTTTTTTGGAGCGCCTATGAAGACTCTCAACACCGCCATCGCCGCGATGCTCGTCTCGCCCTGGATTGCGTGTAGCCACGCCCGCGCCGCCGATATCGATGTCGACATCACCGGCATCACCGAGCAGAAGGGCGAAATCCTGGTGGCGCTGTTCAACCAGGCGGAAGGCTGGCCGCGCAAAGGTACCGGCACGACCCGGGCCCGCGCACAGGTGGGCAAGGTAAGGGTGTCCTTCACTGACCTGCCCGAGGGGGACTACGCGGTCTCGGTCATTCACGACAGGAACAGCAACGGCAAGCTTGATGCCAACCTGATCGGCATGCCGACCGAGCCCTATGGGTTCAGCAATGACGTCGCCGGCAAGTTCGGCCCGCCGTCTTTCGACCAGGCGAAGTTCAGGCTGGACATGGCACACCAGTCCATTTCGGTCAGGCTCAAGTAGGCGGAGGCGCGCCGCACCGCCTGGCCCACAGCGGCGTGAACAGGCGACTGGCGCTGCGAATCCGTTAACTGGTCGCAAAATTGGCGCGTGCCACGACCGGTCGCCCCACAATCCGCGCATCACCACTCAGCAGGAGTTGTCATGAATCCCCTCAAAGCAGTCGAAGACCTGGGCAAGGCTGTCACGTTTCCGTTCACGTTCTTGTTCGTGGTCGGACTGTGCGCTTTCATCAACTGGTTCACGAGCCCGGGCCATTGGTGGTTCCAGTGGGTCGCTTTCGGCATGGGCATTGCGCTGATCTGTATCTGGGCGCGGGCGCTGAAGATACTGGTCACCACGGTCGGCATCGCCGGAATCGGCTACTTTCTGTATCGCTGGTGGAATGGCCGCAGTGCACGCGGTGGTGCAACGGCGGCCGACACGGGCACAATGGCACATCGCAGATAGGTAAACGTGTCGCCCATGAACAACCCGCTGAGCGCGCCCAGCGCAGAACTGATCGAAGTCCGCGAGACCTGGGCGCGCAAGTACACGCATCCGCTGGAGGTGATGGTGCCGTTCTTCCGGCGCTACCCCAAGTCCCTACTGCGCGATCTGATCTATACCTTCGTCTGGAATACGCTGCTCGCCGCTTTTTTCACCGCGGTGGGGGTGATGTTCACCGGCAGGCTGCCGGCGATCGGCACCTGGTTCTCCAACAACCTGCTCATTGCCAATTGCATCGGTTACCTGTTTCACGCTGCCTACTTCCTGTCCGACCGCACCATCGATCCCTGGCTGCGCCGGCAGTCGGCGGTCATCCTCGCGATTTATCACTTCAGCCTGTCCATCCTGTGCGTGGTGATCGGCTTCGCCATCGCCGGCCAGTTGCTCGGCTGGCCGGTGCTCGAGTGGGTGCTGTCGCGCGGCTATATCGTCACCATCGTCACCACGAGCGTGCTGATCTCCGGCGTCATGGGCGCCATCTTCTTTGTCGCCGAACATCGCGCGGTCGCCGAGATGCAGTTGCACAAAGAGCGTGCACGCGTGGCCACCGTGGAACGCGAAGCGATGCTGGCCAACCTGAAGGCGCTGCAGGCGCAGATCGAGCCGCATTTCCTGTTCAATACGCTGGCCAACGTGGTCGGGCTGATTCACTCGCAACCGGATACCGCCAAACGCATGCTCGAACAGTTCATTGCCTACCTGCGCGCGTCGCTCGCCAGCACCCGCGAGCAGGAGACCACGCTCGGCAATGAGTTTCAGTTGATGGCCAACTTCCTCGCCATCCTGCAGATTCGCATGGGGGATCGCCTGCGCGTCGAACTCGATCTGCCGGCCGATCTCGCCGCGCAGCACCTGCCGTCGATGCTGTTGCAGCCGCTGCTGGAAAATGCCATCAAACACGGACTCGA
>JBDTSU010000127.1:0-9731 GCA_039930965.1 Betaproteobacteria bacterium | reverse complement strand
GCAACGTCCAGTGCGTCGGGAAACGATGTGCAGGTAACGCTAGGCCCTGTTGGAGACAACAAGCGCGTCAGCGTCACCATCGATGGCGTAAACGGGAATGCGGCTCCCCTATCGGCATCAATCGGTTTCCTGGTCGGCGATGTCACAAACTCTCGGTCGGTGAGTGCCAGTGACATTAGTGCCGTTAAGGCACGTGTCGGGCAGCCCATCGGCCTGGCCAGTTTCCGCTTTGACGTGAACACCAACGGCAGCATCAGCGCACAGGACGTGTCGATGGTGAAAGCAAGGGCCGGTCAGGCTCTCCCCTAAAGACTGCTTCTTTCAGGACTCTCTGTTAGCCCAAAACCCGGCGAAAACTGACTCCGTCGAAAATTTCTTCGAATGTCAGCTTCAGCGCAGTCTGAAGGAGCGCAACGGGTCGATACCGTCCTGTCACCATCTTCGAAGGCGGCCATTGGTTGAGTGTCCGCTTTTGAGAGATCTGAAGGTCCGGAGAGCGTGGCATGTGGGCCTGCCATTAACTGACAGCTGTCGGCTTGTCTTCCAGCCTGCCCTCCCACCTCAGCGTGGATGAGTTCCGACGTCTGCCGAAAGCGCGCCGCAATCTTCACTTTACCCGGCAAACTCGCTACGGCACCAACACCCATCCCGCCCGTGCCTTGACGGCCGAGATATCGGACGACGTGATCGTGCCTTGGGCATCGAGATCGAACCGGTAGGTGTAACTGTTGACCGGCTTGCTGTTGTTGGCTTTGACCGCCGCGATATCGGCGGCATTGACGGATCGGGTGCCATTCACGTCACCGACCAGGAAGCCCATCGCCGCCGAGGCATTGGTGCTGTCGACGGGGCCGGTCACGCCGGTCAGGCCGATGGTGATGCGACGGTTGTCGGCGATTCCCGTTAGCGTGACCAGAATCTCCTTGCCCGATCGCGCCGACGCCACATTGCTGACGGCTCCGCTGACGGTATCGGCCGCGGTAACGGTGCCGAACGAACTGACCGGCACATTGAACTGGAAGACGATGGTGTGCCCGGCGCCCATTGCGCGCGGTTCCACACTCACCGCGCCGTTGACCATTTGCGTGGCATCGATGCGCAAATCATGGGTGCCGGCCGCCGCGTGCGTCTTGCGCGATTGCACCGCGACCAGCACGATCGGGGCCATCGCCGACGGCGTCACGTCGACGCTTGCCGATGGCGGACCGGTGCCGTTGGCATTGGTGGCGGTCACATAGCAGCTGTAGGGCGTGTCGTTGACGAGGCCGGTGACACTGACGGGGGACATCTGCGCTAACACATCAATGCCGCCGCTGCATATGACGAGGTACCCGGTGATCGCTGAACCGCCATCGCTGGCCGGCGGGACGAAGGTTATCGTCGCCTGGCCGTCGCCCGGGGCGGCGTTCACGCCGGTGGGCGCGCCGGGTGCGTTGGACGCGGGTGCCAGCACGAACAGCGTGATCGAGTTGGCGGGGAAGGTCGCCGAGAAGCCGGCCGGCGTCACCGGCTGGTCGGCAGCGTGCACGATTGCCGCGAGATTGGCCGGGCTGTAGCGGTAGACCGCGGCGCTTGCCTGCGGATTGAATCCGGCGAGCGCGATCGAACTGGTCAAATCGCCGGTGGACTTGTTGATGACCATGATCGTCAACGCATTGTTGCCACTATCTTGCGCGGCATACACCGACAGCGCGCCCTGATCGACACTGGCCGCACGAACCGCGGTTTCGCCGAATCCGCGACCGGCGCCGTCGTAGTTCCGATAGATACGGAATGCGAACGAACCCGGTTGTGCCGACAGCAAATCGCCCCAGAGCGTGGCAAGGTCCAGCCCCTCACGGCCAAAGATTCCCAGCACATCGGCCTGGGCCAGCGCACCGTTGATGCTTTCCAGCCCACCCCAGTTGTATTCCGAAATCGCCGTCCGGGTGCCCGGATAGTTGTCGGTATTCCACTGTTTCATGCGCGGAATCAACTTGACCGCCACGCCCCCCTGCGCCAAATCGGAGATCCAGCTCTCATCGATGTAAGCGGGATCCCACAGTGAACGGGTCGAGCGCAGGCGCAATGCCTGGGTCGCCGCACTGCCGGCCGTCTGCAGCGATACACCGGTCTGTGCCGGATAGTAATGCAGATCGAAATAGTCGAGGATACGCAGCGCATGCTGCTGCTCGTAGAGCTTCATCTGTTGCAGGTACCAGGCGACATAGGGAACGCTACCGTGCGCCAGGAAATCCGCCCCATTGGGCGAGCAATTGTCCGCCGCCGAATAAATGTAGCGACACCACCCGTCTTCCACCGGCCCCAGCGTTTTCGCCGACGGGTCGGCGGCCTTGATGGCCGCCCCGTAAAGGTAGGTGAGGTCGCGAATTTCGTTGTACGTGGTCGGCAGCGGGTGCACGTCGCGGTGCGTGCCGTTCCAGATACCCGGTTCATTGTCCATGGCGTAATAGGCGACGCCGCCGTTCGCTGCGCTGCCGTAGCGGGCGACGAGGTGATTGACCCAGTTCGCGACAAAACCGGGGCCGATCGCGACGCTGGTGTCCAGCGGATCGTTGCCGGTAATCCTGGTCGTGCCATTGGGTGCCATCCCATTGCCGCAGTCGGGATCGTACGGATCGGTGGACTGCTGCGCGCCATACTTGGCGACACTGAAGCCGCAATCATAAGGGTGCCCGGCAGTGCGGCGCTTGGCGACCCAGCCGATCGTCGGCACCGTGATCAGGGAGCGGGTGCCGGTGCGACGGTCCTGCTCGACAAACTTGTCCGAGGCCGATCCATCCGGCAGGGCCGCCGGGTTCGCGTTGTCGTTGGGGATGTTCTGATAGTAATAATCGCTGGCGGTGTTGAAGGTATCGTTCTGCCAGTTGTAACGCGTGACCGAATTGCCGCCCCAGCGGCGCACCGGCAGGCGCAATTGCGTCGCCAGTGCCTCGTCCTGTACCTGGTTGACGCCGTAAATGTCGTCGCTGATGGCGTGGCGATCGGCGTTCACGTCGATGCTGAGCGCGGGCCCCACACCCGGGGGCAGGGCGGCTCCCGCGACCAGCACGATGTCATCCAGATAGAAAGTGGGCTCGGGCGCGCCGCTGTCATCCTGCCAATACAGGTCGGTCAGGTTGGCGGGGCTGCCCAGTGCCGTCAGCGGAATGGTCACCTGCGTCCAGGTACCGGCGGTTGCCGTGACCGCGACCGACTGGGCATTGTTGGCGACCAACCGCAGCTGCTGGTTGCCGGCGCTGCCGCCATGTATCCAGAATTGAAGGTGAGTATAGCCGGAAGTGCCGACCGATGGGGAGGCATGCAGATATAGCGCCGCCCAGGCCGTGGTGATGGTGACGGCAAAGGACGCATTGCCAGAGTGCGTGGGGGAGTTGTTGGCGGCATTGCGCGTTGAGCCCCAGGACCAGTCGGACCAGCTGGCCGTCAGGCCGTCGGTGTAAATAGGCAAATCCGCCGCGGCCGCGGGGCAGGCAGCGGCCAGCGCCAACACGGTGATCCATACGTCCAGCCGTCTGCCCATGCGCTGACAAAAATTCAACATCGCCGCCTTCTTGCGCGTGTGCGCACCGTCGAAGGCCATTCTATCAGTGGTTAAATCTCCGAGTGCCGTGCCTGGCGGCGCCGCGGCGTGCCATCAACCTTTAAGGTCCGCGCACGCGCCACGCCGGTTCACTGCTTCACCAACTCCACGCGCCGGTTCTTGGCGCGGCCTTCTTCGGACTCGTTGCTGGTCACCGGTGCCAGGGAGGAAACGCCATAGCCCTTCAGGCGCGCGGCGGCAATGCCGTGCCGGGCGACCAGTGCCTGCGCAACGGCCTCGGCCCGGCTTTGCGAGAGCCGCATGTTGGCATCCATCTGCCCGACATTGTCGGTGTGGCCCACCACGTTGAGTTTCAGGGCGGGGTCACCATTGAGCAACTTGGCGATTTCCGCCAGTGCCGCATCCGACTCGGGCTTGACCACCGATTTGCCGCTATCAAAATAGATGCCGTAAATGGCGGCGTGACCGGTGGACCGGATGTCGTTGGAAAAGACTTCCGCCGTGGCGACGATGTCCTGGGCCATGGCCTTTTTCTCGACGAGGGTGAATCCGTACTTGCCGGTGAATTCCGCCCACACTTCGACCCAGATCTCCTTCCCGTCGGTGGCCAGGTTGAAGGTCTCGCGCGCCTTGTCGGCGCCGACAACCTTGCCGCCGGCCTTCTGTATCGCTGCCTCAAAATTCCGATTGATCTGCAGTTCGCTGGGCTTGTCCGTAGCCGTTGCCTGCGGGTAATAGGTCCAGGTCGCCTTGCGGCCCTCCACGGTTTGCGTTTTCCCGGGACCGGTCACGAACGCGTGCGCGTCGAACTGCTTGTCGACGCACTTGTAGATCCAGTAGCCCGGCATGCGCGTGAACATCGGATGGTCCTTGCAGCCGACGACGTCCTTCTGCTGCGCCAGTGCCGGAGATACACCTACCAGCATGCACACCAACGCAACGACGACTTGTGCAATATTCTTCATTGTTCGCCCTTTCCGTTCATACGCGGCGCGTCGATCGAATCGACTTCTCACCACACAGGCCGAATCTACGCGCTCAGGCGAAGCTATTTTTGTCAACGGTCAAGGAAATCAGGTTATCCCGGACCGGGAAGGGTCCGACACCCGATGCGCCACGCCTGACCAGCGGCCGACGTCAACCGCCGGTCAGGCAAGCAGGTGAGGCGCGAACATCGTCCAGCCCAACGCCAGAATGAGATAGCGCGCGCATTTACCGATGGCCAGCATCAACAGCGCCAGCCCGGGATTGACGCGCAACCAGCCGGCGGCGACACACAGCGCGTCGCCGATAACCGGCACCCACGACAGCAGCAGCGCCCATTCGCCATAGCGATTCAGCCACGCGAACGCCTTGCCTTCCACCTTGTTCGGGAACAGGCGGCCAATGGCATAAGACGTCATGCCGCCCAGCGTGTTGCCGAGGGTAGCGATGACGATGGATTCCCAGAACAGCTTCGGAAATTTCGCTAACACCGCCAACAGCACAATCTCCGAATTGCCCGGGAGGATGGTGGCCGAAACGAAGGCGGATGCGAAAAGGCCCCAGAGGCTTGCGTCGGGCGAAATATCAAACATGTTCGGAATGTTGGTGTTCGCTCATCCGGTTTCAGGCACGCGCCCCGCATCCGATCTTGGTCAAACTCCAGCATTGGCGCGGCGTTTGGCGGTATTTCGGCCTGTGCACCGCACCGGCGCTAGACCTTGATCTATTGCAGGGCGAATTCATTGATACATTCGTTCGCTTCCGATCATTCGTCCACCGGAACAGTGGCGAGTTCCTTGATCGCATTCGCCCATACCGGCATCGATTCCCAACCCAGCGGAAACCCCATTGCGTCGGTGGTACGTGGATGCATCGTGCGAACTAGCTTAACCACGCGAGATACCCAGCGGGAACCGGGATGAATCGTTTGCACGCACAGAGCCAGCATCAGCAGCGTGTTGTAAATCCGCTGGTCCTGCGCCGGGTTGAAACACGCGGCTACCGCCACTGGCCGCATCGGCAGCTTCATGCGGATGGTGAATTTGCGGTTCCACACCCGGCTGTGATGTGCGCACAGATTGCGTACCGTGGCGAGGTGGTGCGCGAACGCGCAAACCACCACTTCGTCGAAGCCGAAGGCGCTGGCAATATCCTGGCGGTCCTGTCGACGCTTCAGATTGTCCAGCCACTGCGATAGCTGCCCGAGCGTCAGCACCTCGCACACCGCCCAGATGGGTGGCACAGGCGGATCGGTGTAGGTCGAAAGATAGTGCTTGATGAAGGTTTCGTGACTGCGGCTTACTTCGTCTTGCAGCGATTGCAGGCATTTGGTGTGGCGCGCGAGGTTACGGAAATTCGCCGCGTCAAGAAACGCATGGCAGCCGTAGCGCATCGCCAGCACATGCGCCCAACGCGTCCGTAGCGCGATTTCCACCCGCTCGACGGCGTCCATCAGCAGCAGTTTCAGCCGCTGGTCGAAGGTGTAGTACGACAGCACTGTCTCGAAGCTAGTGCCAGCGGCAAATGCGTGATCGCCCGCGATTGCGTTTCCGGCCGAATCTTCGAACGGCAACCAATAGGCGCGCAGGCGGTAGTAGTTGATGTGCGACAGGGTGTGGTGCGCCGCATCGACATCGCCGAACGCCATTCCGCGCCGCGTCAGCAGCCCAATCTGGTCGTCAACCGACAGTGGTGGCTTGGTGTATTTCATCCTGCATCCCCTGCGTCTGCGCGCACCGTTCGCACAAATCTATGACACAAAAAAGAAACCCGCCGGGGTGCGCATCGTTGAGAGGCGTGGCGGGTGTTGTTAGGCATATTATGCCGCGAAAGCCGCCGGCGGACAAGATCTGAGAGTGTGCGGTGGATCGATTGCGAAGCTGGCGCTATCGTTTAGGCCGTTCGTTGCGAAAAAAAGACCAGCGCTGGCGCGCCGTTCCGGCCATTTGCGGTCTGAAAGCCGCGCCAGCACTAGACTTTGATCAGCTCATCCTCGGCAATCGTCGCATTCGCGGCGATATCCGGCCGCTGCTTCAATTCCGCATAGTAAGGCGTGAAATCCGGCGCGGTCGCGTCGAACAGTTCTTTGAAACTGTCGATGACAAAGTACGTTTCCTGGAAGGTATCGATCTTGTAGTTCGACTGCATCACCCGCAGCAGGTCGAAGCGGATGCGGTGGGGTTTCGGGCTCTCGATGCAATACGGCAGTTCGCCGGCGGAGGAGAGGATGCCCGCGCCATAGGTGCGCAGGCCCTTGGGCGTGCGGATCAGGCCGAACTCGACCGTGTACCAGTAGAGCCGGGCAAGGTAATCGAGCGCATCGAGGCCCTTGGCTTTCACGCCGCCCTTGCCGTAGGCCTCGAGGTAATCGGCGAACACTTTGTTGAACAGTAGCGGCACGTGGCCGAAGAAATCGTGAAAGATGTCCGGCTCGACGATGTACTCGAATTCCTCCGGGTTGCGCAGCCACACCGACACGGGGAAGCGGCGGTTGGCGAGGTGGGTGAAGAACACGTCGTCCGGCAGCAGGCCGGGCACGGCGACCAGTGTCCAGCCGGTGGCCGGTTTCAGCAGCGCATTGATCGCGTTGAAATGCGGGATGCCCGCGCTGAAATTCAGTGTGGCCAGCACATCGCAGAATTCGTCGCAACCGTACTTCGGCACCAGCACCGACTGGCGCGCATACAAGCGTTTCCACAAGTCCTGTTCGGCGGCGGTGTAACGCGCGTAATCCTGTTCGACCGTGTAGTCCGGCCGCATCTGCGAATAGTCGCCGCGCAGGGCGTGATCGGTCTGCCCCGCCACTATTTGGCCCCGGCCGCGTTAGCGTTGACCAGGCGATTCTTGATGGAACCGAAAATCGTTTCACCGTGATGATCGAACATGTCGATCTCGACCTCGTCGCCGTACTTGAGGAATTCTTCCTGTGCCGCCCCGAGCTCGACCTGCTCGACCAGGCGCTTTTCCATGATGCACGCGTAGCCGGTGGCCTTGTCGTGATTGGAGACGGTGCCTGAGCCGATCAGCGTGCCGGCCATCAGCGGCCGCGTTTTGGCCGCGTGCGCGATCAGGTCGTAGAGGGAAAAGGTCATGTCGTCGGCGCAATTGGGATTGCCGAACCAGTGGCCGCGCACGTGACACACCAGGCGGAAATCAAGCTTGCCGGCGCCTTTCTCGTCGCTCCATGCGCCGCCCAGTTCATCGGGTGTGACGGCGACCGGCGAGAGTGCGTTCAATCCCTTGCCATTGACGAAACCGAAGCCTTTCTGCAGTTCGGCCGGAATCAGCTTGCGGTAGGAAATATCGTTGATCAGCACCACCAATCGCACGGCCAGCGCGGCTTCCGCTGGTGTCGCGCCCATCTTGACATCGCCGGTGATCACGCCGACTTCACCCTCGAGGTCCGCGCCCCAGTCTTCCGACAGGATTTCGATATCGTCGCGCGGGCCGAGCATGGCGTCACCGCCGCCCTGGTACATCAGCGGCTCGGTATAAAAACTCTCCGGCACCTTGTCGTTGCGCGCGCGGCGCACGCGCTCGACGTGCGAGAGATAGGCCGAACCATCCAGCCACTGATGGGTGCGCGGCAGCGGTGCCGCGACCCGGCCTTCCGCCAGCGCTTTCTGGAAATCGATGATCGGCCGGCTGGTACCGGAATCGATGGCTTCGAATTCGTTGATCAACTGGCGCTCGACTTGCTTCCAGTGTTCGAGCGCGTATTGCATGGTCGGCGCGATGTCCAGCACCGATACGGCGCGGGACAGGTTCTCGTCGACCAGCAGTAGCGAGCCGTCGCGGGTGGGTCCTTTGAGGGAGGCGAGTTTCATTTTTTGCTTTCTCCTTTCGCTCATGCCCTTCGATACCTCAGGGCGAACGGTGATTAATTTAGAGATTCTCGTTTCTATTCTGGACGTGTAACCAAATTACCGTTTGCCCTGAGGTATCGAAGGGCAAGTCATTCTAGGTATTCTGGCAGCGGATTGCGTGTTCCCCAGGCCAGTCTCTGCACTTCTTTCCAGTCCCCGCGCATCATGGCTTCCTTCTTCTTTCGGCTCCAGCCTTTGATGCGTTGTTCCATTTCGAGGGCTTCTGCGCGCGATACGAATTGCTCGGCGAATACCAAGGTCACTGGAAGCCGTGTTGAGGTGTATCCATCGATTTTGCCCTCCGCATGCTTGCCAATTCGCTGCTCGAGATCGTCGGTGTGTCCTGTGTAATAGGATTCATCAGAGCATTTGAGGATGTAAACCCAGAAAGGCATGGTCATGAATTCACTTGCCCTTCGATACGCCCCGCGTACCCTGTCCTGAGGTACCGAAGGATCAGGGCGAACGGTTATTTATTGACTGTTGCCGACTCGAACCCGTTCCACGCCGCATCGTAATCCTTCTGCAGCGCCGGCGTGTCCAGCGCAAAAGCCGTCGGTTCGAATGCGTAGCGGCTCTCAAACATGAACGCCAGCGTCTTGCCCTGGTAGACCGGCGCCAGGGTTTCGGCGGTGGCCCTGGCAAAGGTCGCCTGGTCGGGGCCGTGCGCCGAAAAGCAATTGTGCAGCGAGCCGCCACCAGGGAGGAATCCTTCGGCCTTGGCATCGTACACACCGTGAATCAGCCCCATGTATTCGCTCATCAGGTTGCGATGAAACCAGGGCGGGCGAAAAGTGTGCTCGGCCACCATCCAGCGCGGCGGGAAGATCACAAAGTCCACATTCGCGGTGCCCGCGGTTTCGGAGGGCGACGTCAGCACCGTGAAAATCGACGGATCGCAGTGATCGAAGGACACCGAATTGACGGCGTTGAACAGGGCGAGGTCAAACTTGTAGGGATAGTAATTACCGTGCCATGCCACCACGTTCAGCGGCGAGCCGGGCAGGGTGCAGCTCCACAATCGGCTGCCGAACTTGGCGACGATGCCGGTGGGGCCCGGCACCTCCTCGAACCACGCCACCGGCGCGAGAAAGTCGCGGGCATTGGCGAGGCCATTGGCGCCGATCGGGCCCAGTTCGGGCAGGCGCAAGGGAGCGCCGTAGTTTTCGCAGAGGTAACCACTCGCCGCGCCGTCGATCTCGACGCGGAACTTGACGCCGCGCGGAATCACCGCGATTTCGCCGGGCCGCGCGTCGAGGATGCCGAACTCGGTCTTCAGGACCAGCGTGCCCGCCTGCGGCACGATGAGCATCTCGCCATCGGCGTTGTAGAAGCAG